>RFXY01000151.1 GCA_009921385.1 Pseudomonadota bacterium | reverse complement strand
CTGATAAGAATTTTTATCAAGTATATTTGATGCATCAAAAATTAAAAGTTACAAGAGAATTGTTTACTGAAGTATGTAGTGAAAATTTTGACTCAGAAAAGAAGCTTACAGATGAGCAAAAAGAAGCAATAAACATTTTTTGTTCGCAAAAAGTATCAACATATCAAAATTTTTTTAATGAAGTAGTTCAAGCAGAACAGCAATTTTTTGACGATTGTCAAAAAAACTACGAGACAATTACAAAAAAATTGTGTGAAAGCGATCCTAAGACAGCAATGAGAACGGCACTTCAAGCTGAAAGACTTGGTAAACTTGCTACAGTAGAAGGTTTGAAAAATGTTTTTTCTCAAGCATTGCCACCAATGCAAGTTTATCATTTAAGATATAAAACAACTAACAATATCTCTGATTATATGGGTATAGATCCAGAAATATTATGCAGAGTATTTCAAAAAAAATTAGAACAAGATGATTTAAAAGCAATATCTACTCTAATTAAAACAGAACCAGAAAAAGCAACAATTTTTTTGCAACAAAAAGATAATAATCAAGAATGCAAAAATTGTATACTTGATTATTTAAACAAACCAAGATCTATATTTGACAATTCTTATCGAGCTCAAAATCCACAAGAATTATCTGAATGCATAGACAAATATTTAGAAAAATTAGCAAAAAAAGATCAAAAAACATCAGGAATAGTAGCACTTTCATCAGCTCAATCTCTTGTCGCCCGTTACATTAGGCAATAGAGCATCCTTAAACCAACTTGACAAAATCTTGCAAAATAGTTTTTACACCTAAATTATTAAAATTAATGTCTAGTTTGTTGGCATCTACCTTGATGATTGTGCCAAAACCAAATTTGCTATGCTCAACTTTTTTGCCAACCCTAAAAGAATTATTTAAATTATCATCTTTTTTAACAGCTATCTTGTTGCTATTGCTTGATGTTTGGCTACTATATTTGTTGTTGACAATGCTAGCTTTATAATTAAAAGCACTGTGATTATTATTGACAAAATGATGATTTTTTACTTGCCCAAAAGATATTTCTTGATAATCTAGTTGATTTTTTGGAATATCTTGCAAAAAGCGAGAAGGTGCAGTTTGTTGCGAACCGCCAAAAATAAAACGATTTTTTGCCAAAGATAATTGTAAATATTTTTTTGCTCTTGTAATTGCCACATAAAGCAACCTTCTTTCTTCTTCTACTCCGCTTAAATTATCGAGAGATTTGCTACTCGGAAAAATTCCTTCTTCTAAGCCAGGTAAAAAAACCATCTCAAATTCTAAGCCCTTTGAACCATGCACGGTCATAATATTGACGGCATCTTGTAGGTTTTTTTCATCTTTTGCTTCGACCAAAGAAGCATATTCTAAAAATTCGTTGACACTGCCAAAATCGGCTAAACTCTTGATAAATTCTTCGATATTTTCGAGTTTACCTTGCGATTCTAGGGTGTTTTCGAGCTTCCAATGTTGACAATAGCCCGTTTCGTTAAATAAAGATTTTGCCAATTCTGCTAAATTAATCACATTAATTTGTTGATGATATTTGCTGATTGTTTGCATAAATAATTGCAGACCGCTCTTGTTTTTAATGAGATTATTTTCAAAACAAAAATTAACAGCATTAAACATTGAAATATTTTGCTGTTTGGCAATTTCGGCAATCAAGTGCAAAGTGGCATCGCCAATGCCTCGCTTAGGAGTGTTAACAACTCTTAACAAAGCAAGATCGTCGTTGAGATTGGCAGATAATCTTAAATAAGCAATGCAATCTCTAATTTCTTGTCGATCATAAAATTTTAACCCGCCGATAATGCGATAAGGCACACCTTGTTGCATAAAAGCCTCTTCAAAAGGTCGGGTTTGATAGCCCGCCCTTACCAAAATCGCTATTTGATTGGCAATAGCCTGTTTGTTTAAAATGATATTTTTGGCAGAATTAGCAATGTTTTGAGCTTCTTGCCTGTCGTCATAAAAAGTTACCAACTTCACTAAATTGCCTTTGTTTTGAGTGGTCCACAAGGTTTTGCCGTGCCGTTGAGTGTTTTTTGAAATCACTGCATCTGCCACCTGCAAAATTGCCGAAGTAGAGCGATAGTTTTGTTCTAGTCGAATCACTTTGGCATTAGCAAAATCTTTTTCAAACCTTAAAATATTGGCAATATTCGCCCCTCGCCAACTATAAATAGATTGATCGTCGTCGCCAACGCAACAAATATTGTTATAAATCTTAGAAAGCAACAACAACCATTGATATTGAGCATTGTTGGTATCTTGATATTCGTCGATTAAAATATAGCGAAATTGCTGTTGATATTTTTGCAAAATATCGGGTGCTTTCGCAAAAATATCGAGATTATAACTAATCAAATTGCCAAAATCGGTGGCATTCATTGAAAGCAACCTGCTTTGATAAAGCCGATAAACATCTTGCAATTTTGGTAAATTAATATCGTTGTTGCCGATATTTGCTTGCACTAAATCTTTGATTTTAGAGATTTTTTGCAAATAAGATTTTGGCGGAAATTGCTTGCCATCAATGTTTAGGTCAAGCAAAATTTGTTTAATCAAACGAAGCTGATCTTCGTCGTCGATGATGGTAAAATCAGAACCAAGCCCCACCACTTCGGCATGTCTTCTTAAAATTTTGGCACAAATAGCATGAAAAGTGCCAATCCATAAACCATTTGCTAAATCGCTAATGTCGGCGGAAATGCG
>RFXY01000016.1 GCA_009921385.1 Pseudomonadota bacterium | reverse complement strand
TTTTGCAGATCACAATTTAATTATCACCAACTCTGCCAATGGCACCAAAACTAAAGAAAAAACCACTGCTCAACAAGATGAATTGCTAAATAATTTAGAAAGCAAAAATAACCCAATTACCGCCATTTTTACAGTTGATAGGCTCACCGAAGGCTGGGATGTGTTAAATTTGTTTGATATTGTGAGGCTTTATCAAGGGCAAAATGCAGGCGGAAGCAACAAAAAAACTCCAGAAAGCACCATCAAAGAAAAGCAATTAATTGGCAGAGGAGTGCGATATTACCCGTTTAGCTATCAAAATCATTTGCCAAATAAAAGAAAATTTGATGACGATTTTAGTTGCGAATTATCAATTTTAGAAAAGTTGATTTATCACACTTATGATGAAGAATCAAAATATATTTCGCATTTAAGTGCAGAGTTGGCAAAAGACGGCTACATCGACACTGGCAAACAATTGATTGAGCTTGATTTTAAGCAACAATTTAAAGACTCGAATTTTTATAAAACAGGCAAAGTTTTGGTTAATGAAAAAGTGGCAAATAAAAATAGGCAAAAAAACACGATTGACGATATCAAAAAAGCAACATTTTGCCTAGATTTAAGCATTGCATATTCTGCTTCACAAGTGGCAGAACAAAAATTACCAAGCAAGCAATCAAGCACAAAACAAGAAACGATTGCTGTAAATCAGCTACTTGATCGGCATATTTTTAGAAAAGCCCTAAATAAATTGCAAAATTTATCGTTTAGCAGTTTGCAAAAAGAATTTGCCATTGGCGGTATCGATGATTTGCTTGAAAATAGGCTATTTGGAGGCTGTAAAATTGATTTGGTGTTAAATGATAAAGATAATCTTGCCGATATCACAAATCAACAAAGGTTAGAGATTGCCATTGAGTTTTTGCAGTGGTTTGCTGGCAAAATCAAGCAATATTCGCAACCTTACATTGGTAGTACAGAATTTCGTTTTAGCAATTTTTGCGATGCCTTTTCTTATCCGAAGCAAAAAATTGTTGAGCAAATATTTAGCAAAGAAAACGATTGGTATGTGATGGAAAAATCTTTTTTAAATGAAGATGAAGAAAAATGCCTTGCTTATTTAGAGCGGAATTTTATCAACAAAATCGCCGACGATAAAAAAATTTATTTGTTGAGAAACGAAGAAGTTTATAAGATTTATAATTTTAGCAACGGTGAAGGTTTTTGCCCAGATTTTATGATTTTTATTCAATTTGCTTGTGGTTTTTGTTATCAAGTTTTGCTAGAAGTGAAGGGCAGTCAGTTTAAAGATGCCGATCAGGGCTTTGCTAAATCGCAAGAAGGCTGGAAAGAAAGTTTTTTAAAAGCTTTGCAAGAGCAAGCAAAATATGGCGATAAAAAATTTGCAGATGCTTGTGTTCCGATCAATGATAAATATAGAATCATCGGTTTGCCTTTTTACAATGTCGATGATGCAAGAAAGCAAGACAATGATTTTGCCAACGAACTTAATCGACTGCTAGATTTATGTAGATAAATGGCATTTTTTGGTTTGTGGCGGTAGACAGAACTAGGGGAATTTTCCTCAGTTCTGCTTGCAAATATTTCAATTTGAAACAGTTGATTAAAATATAAAGTAGTTCTTGAAATTACTTTTGGTGTTAGTCGTTTTTATTTATAATTGTCTTTTTTGGTTAATATTAATTATTTGTATTTGTTATGAAGAATATTTTGTTATTTTGTGGTTTAGTTTTCTGTTTTTTAAATTCTGCTTATGCCCAAAGCGATATTGTTAAATCACAAGAAAACAGACAAGATCGTAGAGAAAATAAACAAGAAAACAGACAAGATCGTAGCGATATTGTTAAATCACAAGAAAACAGACAAGATCGTAGAGAAAATAAACAAGAAAACAGACTAGATCGTAGAGAAAATAAGCAAGAAGAAAGACAAGATCGTAGAGAAAATAAGCAAGAAGAAAGACAAGATCGTAGAGAAAATTATAAAAATCTTTCTCCTCAAGAAAGAGAACAAAAATATCAAGAAAAAAAGATAAATTTAGAACAAAAAATACAAAAACTTGATGAGCATCATCAAAATAAACAACAGCACGAGCAAAAATGGCAAGAAAAATATAATTCTGCCAGTCCAGAAGAAAAACAAAAAATGGAGCAAAGAAAAGCAATGCGAGAAAGCTTTTCTCCTCAACAAAAAGAAGATTTCAAACAAGAAATGCAAAGACATAAAGCTAAAATAAAAGAAATAACAGGATTTGAACCAGATATTCAATAAAATTTTATGGAAACAGAATCTTACTCTCTTATTATTACCATTTTTGTGTTAGGTTTTTGTTTTTATAAGTTAAAATTACCAACAATTTTGGGTTATTTGTTAGCAGGAGTGTTGATTGGGGCGTATACTCCAGGTTTTGTTGGTTTTGTTGGTGATGTGGCGGTTGAGAAATCAGCAGAAATAGTTGTTATTTTATTGATGTTTGATGTTGGTGTGCATTTTTCTTTACAAGATTTAATAAAAGCAAAAAGTGTAGCTTTTTTTGGTGCTATAATTCAAATTATTATTACTTCTTTAATTGGTTTTTTGGTTTTTTACTATTTTTCTTTTGGTAAGATGGAAAGTTTTATTATGGCAATTTCTCTTTCTATTGCTAGCACGGTGGTGTTGATTAGAAATTTTCAGCAACAAAATTTACTTGGCACCAACATTGGCAAAATGGCGATTGGTTGGCTGGTGGTTGAAGATATTTTAATGGTGCTTATTTTGGTTTTATTGCCTGTGGTGCTTAGTAGTTTTCACAATATTTTTGATTGGCAATCTTTTCTTTTTCTTATTATTAAAACTTTGGTAAAAATTTCTATTTTTATTGGTTTTATGGTTTTTGTTGGTAGATATTTGCCAAGTTTATCAAAAGCAATCTACAATACTAATACTTCTCAACTTATGAGATTGGGTATTTTATCAATTGTCTGTGGTTTTTCTATTATTGCTTATAATTTTTTTGACACTTCTTTTGCTTTGGGGGCTTTTATGGCAGGTTTTGTGTTAAACGGTAGCGATGTTGGCAAAAAAATGTCTAATTTGGCTTTGTCATTACGCGATTTATTTGCAGTGTTATTTTTTATTGCTACCGGTATGGTTTTTAATCCGTCAATTTTAGTTAACGAGACAAAGTTGGTATTAGTTACCTTTTTATTGATTGTTTTTATCAGGCCAATTGTCATTTTTATTATTATGAAAATCTTAAAACAAAGCAAAATCGATTGTTTAAATATGTCTTTTGGTTTAGCTCAAATTGGAGAATTTTCTTTTATTTTAGGTGCTTTAGCTTTGAAAATGGGTGGTTTTTCTATTATTTTATACGATCTTATCGTTGCAGGATCTATTCTTTCTATTGCGGTAAATTTTTTACTTTTTAAAATTAAAATACAGTAGCTCCAGTTCAGTTATAAAAAATATTTAAAAAAACACTTTGACATTAAATTTTAAAAATGTTAAAAATATGATCCCGTCTATGATAATTTTCTTTTGTTAAAATTAAAAACAAAAAAAGTTGATTTTTTTGTTAATTTTCACAACAAGAATAATACCATTTCCCATAGTTAAATACATAAATAACTTTATATTTATTAATTTTAAATTTAGTTTAAAACCTTGAGTTATCTAGATAAACCTTCGATTTTAAACTAAATTTAAAATTAAAAATGATTTTGTTCTTTATACATTTAAAGATGGGAAATGGTATAATTTATTAAACACAACTCATCTCATTTTATTAATTTATTACTTTACAAGATTATTAATGTTTTTTTAAACTTTAATTTCATTAAATAAAAATTTACTCATTTTATGTCTAAAACAACTGCTGTTGAGCATATTTTAAAAACTATTAAAGAACAAGAAATCAAATTTGTTGATTTTCGTTTTACCGATTATAACGGCCAATGGCTTCATATCACTCACTGTGCCGATGTGGTAAGTGAAGAAGAATTAATCAAAGGTATTGCTTTTGATGGCTCTTCTGTGGCCGCTTGGAAAGAAATTAATCAATCTGATATGCTACTTATGCCAGATTTAACTACTGTTTTTATTGATCCTTTCAATAATTCTTCTACTATGGTTATTACTTGTGATGTTATCGATCCTGCAACCGATGTTGGTTACGATCGCGACCCTAGATTTACCGCTAAAAAAGCCGAAGAATATCTCAAAAAAAGTGGCATTGGCGATGTTGCTTATTTTGGTCCAGAACCAGAATTTTTTGTGTTTGACGATGTGAGGTTTGAAACAACAAATTATGGTAATTTCTATAAAATAGATTCCGAAGAAGCTCCGCACAACACTGCAAAAGATATTAGTGGCAATAATTTAGCAAGACGAGTGCAAACTAAAGGTGCTTATTTTGCTCCAACTCCAATTGATACAGGTCAAGATCTTCGCTCAGAAATTGTCGATAATATGAGAAATGTTAATCTACATCCTTTGCTTCACCATCACGAGGTTGCCACTTCGCAATTTGAAATTGGTTTTAAATATAGCACCTTGGTTGGCACAGCAGATAACATTCAAAAATTTAAATATGTTGTGCATAATGTTTGTCATGCCTATGGCAAAACCGCCACTTTTATGCCAAAACCAATTTTTGGCGATAATGGTTCGGGTATGCATGTGCATCAATCTATTTGGCAAAATAATGAAAATTTATTTGTTGGCAAAGAATATGCTGGCTTGTCAGAGCTTGCTCTTTATTATATTGGAGGCATCATTAAACATGCCAAAGCAATTAATGCTTTTTCTAATGCCACTACTAATTCTTATAAAAGATTGGTTCCAGGCTACGAAGCCCCTGTTTTATTGGCTTATTCTGCTAAAAATCGCTCGGCTTCTATCAGAATTCCGCATGTGGTTAACGAAAAGGCCAGAAGAATTGAAGCAAGATTTCCAGATCCGGCATCAAACCCTTATTTAACTTGTTCTGCTTTACTTATGGCAGGTCTTGACGGCATTAAAAACAAAATTCATCCAGGAGAGCCAAAAAATCAAGATTTATATCATTGCAATAAGCAAGAATTGGCAGAAATACCAACGGTTGCCACATCTTTAAGAAATGCTCTTGATGCTTTAAATAAAGATCGTGATTTTTTGTTGGCGGGCAATGTATTTACCAATGATCAGATCGATGCTTATATTGAATTAAAACTCAAAGAAGCAGATAGATGCGAGCAAATGCCTCATCCTGTTGAATTTGAAATGTATTATAATAACTAATTGATTTTAATTATTCGTTATTTTAACATTATACCAATTCTTGCTTTATTTTGGCAAGAATTGGTATAAACTAACTTTAAGATTGTTGTGGCAAATATTTCTATTAATGGTAAGAGTTTAGAGGTGCCAAATGGCATTACCATCATACAAGCTTGCGAGCTTGCTGGCATTGAAATTCCTAGATTTTGTTATCATGAAAAACTAGCAATTGCTGGTAATTGCAGAATGTGTTTAGTTGAGGTGGTGGGCGGTCCTCCAAAACCTGTGGCTTCTTGTGCTATGCCAGTTGCCGATAATATGCAAATCTTTACCGAAAGTGAAATGGTAAAAAAAGCTCGAGAAGGTGTGATGGAGTTTTTACTTATCAATCATCCTCTTGATTGTCCAATTTGCGATCAGGGCGGTGAGTGCGATTTGCAAGATCAGGCCTATCAATATGGTAAAAATGTTAGCGATTTTCACGAGTGCAAAAGATCTGTTGCAGACAAAAACTTGGGTCATTTTATTAAAACTCAAATGACTCGTTGTATTCATTGCACCCGATGTGTGCGATTTTTTGAAGAAATTGCTGGTTCTGCCGAAATGGGTAGTGTTAATCGTGGTGAAGGCACCGAAATTACTACTTATCTACAACAAAATATTACCTCCGAATTATCTGGTAATGTTATTGATCTTTGCCCAGTAGGTGCTTTAACTTCTAAACCATATGCTTTTACAGCTCGAAGTTGGGAGTTGAAAAAAACAGAAACCATAGATGTTATGGATGCTTTTGGCAGCAACATTCGGGTTGATTCTCGCGGTTTAGAAATTATGAGAATTTTGCCATCAAATAACGAAGAAATAAATCAAGAGTGGATATCTGATAAAACTCGTTTTTCTTATGACGGTTTGAAATATCAAAGATTAAATCAATGTTATATAAGAAACAAAGAAGGTAAGTTGATAGTGGCGAGCTATGACGAAGCTTGCTATGAAATAGCTAAAAAAATCACCGAAACAAGCACCACAAATATTGGGGCTATTGTTGGCAACACTCTTTCTTTAAATGAAATATTTATTTTTAAACATTTTCTTGAGAAAAATTCTATTAAAAACTTCGATTGTCGTCTTGATGCCGAAAATATCGATGCCAGCACTAGCGAAAATCCTAAAGCAGATTATTTACTTAATAGTCAAATTGCCAATATTCAAAATGCTGATGCTTGTTTGTTGGTTGGGGTCAACATTCGAAAAGATGCTCCTTTATTAAATGTTCGATTGAGATCGGCATTTGCTAAAAAACCAAATAACATTGCCAATATTGGTTTTGCTTACAATCTCAATTATCAAGTGCAAGAACTTGGTAATCATTTTTCGGTTTTGATGTCGATTTTTGATGGTTCGCATCCTTTTTGTGAAACATTGCAACAGGCAAAAAATCCGATCATTATTTTTGGTTCTGATCTTGTTAAAAACGAAAATGCTCAGACTCTAATTAAAATTTTAAAATATATTGCCAAAAAATATAAAGTAATTACTCAAAACTATAATGGTTTTAATTTTGTTGCTCATTCTGCAGGTTTTATTAATGGTTTAGAGCTTGGTTTTGCTACTGAAACTGCTAAAACCATTCTACAAGATAGTAGTTTAATTTTCTTAAACAATGTTGATAATCAATATGTTAACAAACTAATTAACACTACTCATTTTGTTAATCATTACAAAGTTTATTTTGGTTCAAACGGTAGTTATTCTGCCGAAATTGCCGATCTGATTATTCCTACTTCTGCTTATAGCGAAAAATCTGCATTATACACCAACATCGAAGGTAGAGTTCAATCTTCTCAAAAAATACTCGATCCTTTGCCTGGTGTTTTTGACGAAATAACAATATTCACCGATATAGCCAAAATATTAGGCATATCTCTTGATTTTAGCAATCAACAACAAGCTGTGCAATTAATGTATGAGCAATATCCGCACTTAGCTAAAGTTAATCAGGTTGCTTGTCGTGCCGATATTTTATGGCAAGAAGTTGAAAAATTAAATGAAATTGCGATAATATCTGAAATTCGTCAAATTCAAATCTCTACAGATATTGATAAAAAAATTAACGATATTTTGGTTGATCCAAATAAATTATATCATAATAATGCTTATAACTTAGAGTTAAACAATTCTATTTTGCAATCATCGGTTATTTTAAATAAATTAATAAAATAATTCACCATGTCTAACCAAATACTTTCGATTTTACAAAACCTCATACAGGTGCCAGATTTAGCAAGTAAAAGCTGGGTGTATAGTCAATACGATTCGCAAGTGCAAAACAACACAATTGGGGTTAATGGCGATGCTTCTTTGGTTAGAATTCCTAATAGCAAAAAAGCAATAGCAATGAGCACAGATTGCACTCCACGATATGTTGAGGCAAATCCTTATCTTGGGGCAATTCAGGCCGTTGCCGAAACCTACCGCAATATTTCGGCAACTGGGGCAAAACCTCTTGCCATCACCAATTGTCTTAATTTTGGCAACCCGCAAAAACCAGAAATTATGGGGCAAATTGTTAAAGCCATACAAGGCATCACCACGGCATGCAAAGAGCTTGACTATCCTGTTGTTTCTGGTAATGTTTCGCTTTATAACGAAACAAACGGCAAGGCTATTCAGCCAACTCCTGCAATTGGCGGCGTTGGTTTGCTTACTGATTATACTTTACATTGTTATGCCAAATTTTCGCAAGAAAACCATCTAATCTATGTTTTGGGCGATAATAAAGGTCATATTGATTGTTCTTTATATCAAAGAGAAATTTTAAAACAAACAGGCAAAAATCCACCAGAAGTAGATTTAGCAAGTGAAAAAAAACATAGTGCATTTATACGAAATCTTATTGCCGATAGCTTGCTTAGCTCTTGTCACGATATTTCTTGCGGTGGTTTGTTGGTTGCTTTATTCGAAATGTGTTCTTTATCGCTTGGTTGTCAACTAAATTTTGATAGTATTTTAGGTGATCATAATGTAGAAAATATTTTATTTGGCGAAGATCAATCCCGCTATATTTTTACCTGCTCCCCTAAATTAGAATCGTTAATTTTAGAACAAGCAAAACAACAAAATATTAATTTAGCCTTAGTAGGCAAGGTTATTGCAGATAACTTTGTTTATTACAATCAAACTGTAAGCATTAAACAATTACAGCACTTTAATCAGCAAGTTTTTCCTAGTTATTTTATATAAATTGCATTACGGAAGTGAAAATATATTATTATTATGCAACATAAATCCTTTGGTTATACAGCATTAGCATTAAGTTTTTTAGAAAAACTTCTTGGCACTAGGTTTAAGTTGCATAATTTAGATAAAGTGCCAAAAGATCAGCCAGTGATGTTTGTGGCTAATCATTTTACTAGAAGTGAAACTTTTTTTTTACCGTATTTGCTTTATAAATATACTAACAGAAAAGTAAAATGCTTGACAGATTCTAAAATATTTGTTGGTAATTTTGGTAAATTGCTCAATTCTATTGGGGCTGTTTCTGTTAAAGATCCTAACCGTGACACAATTATTGTTGATGATCTAGTAAATAATTACTCTGACTGGATGATTTATCCAGAAGGCAGTATGATTAAAAGTAAAGAAATCAAAAATGATGGTGCCTTTATTAATTACACACCTCATCGTGTTGGCCCGGTAAGAACTGGTTCGGCAGTTTTGGCTTTAAAATCACAATTGGTGAGAGCCGATATTATCGAAAGCCATTATCGACAAAATGTCAATATAAATTTACATTCTTCTTACAAAGATCGCTATAACCCCTATTTAGAGCGATACACTACCTATATTGTTCCGGTTAACATTACTTATTATCCAATTAGACCAGGTGTTAATAAAATACAAAAATTAATAACTCGTTTGTTAAAAGATATTCCTAGTCAAATTCTAGAAGAGCTCGAAATAGAAGGAAATATTTTATTAAATTCCGAAATAAATGTGAGTTTTGGCGAACCTATCAATTTACAAGAATACATCAAAAACACTAGAGATTTAGTACAGCAAATACCGATTATTAAAGGTGAAACTAAAAATAATTTTGTTATTCGTTATTTACGAAATAAGCTCACCTACGAGTTTATGCAAAAAATTTATTTCGATATTCAAATTAATTTTGATCACATTTTTATCAATATTTTACATTATTATCCAGAAAAAAAGCTTAACAAACAGCATTTTAAAAGAATTATCTATTACACTGCTAATTTACTTAGAAAAACACATAAATATCGTCTGCATAATAGTTTATCTGAAGAAAATTTAATGCAAATGTTTTTAGATGAACCAAATCAGGCTTTAGACGGTGTTTTTAATTTGGCTATTAAGCAAAATGTTTTTGCTTGCGAGGGTGAGTTTTTAATTATTAACAAAGATTATTTTAGCAAAACAACCGATTTTCATCAAATAAGACTCGAAAACACTTTGCAAGTAATTGCCAACGAACTTGCTTTGGTTGATAATGTTAATAATATTATCAAAAAAGTTGTTAAAATGCCCGTTGAAGAGTTGGTTTATTTGGTTTATCAGCAATTATATTTGCATGACAAAGAAACTTTTTTGCATCGGCACCAAACTTTTTTTGATAAAAATTTTACCAAGCCACAAAATATCGGCGAACCATATTTGCTGGAAGATAATCTGCATAATAATTGTGTTTTTTCTGAACTTGGCATTATTTTAGTGCACGGCTACAAATCTTCTCCTGCACAAACTCTAGAAATGGCTAATTTTTTTAACGATAAAAGTATACCAATTTATGGAGTGCGATTAAGTGGTCATGGCACTTCTCCTCTTGATTTAAAAAACACTTCTTGGCAAGAGTGGTTGATGAGTTTGCAAAGAGCTTATGCCACTTTGTCGCAATTTTGTGAAAAAATTGTCATTGTGGGTTTTTCTACTGGTGGCTTACTTACTTTGATAAAAGCTTCTCAGGTTAACAAAAACAATAAACTAAACGGTATTGTTTCTATAAATTCGGCTTTAAAATTAAAAGATATTAGAGCAAAAATGGTGCCTGGCATTAATTTATGGAACGAACTTCTAGAAAAATTAGATATCAACAAAGGTAAATTCGAATTTATTGACGACAAGCCAGAAACCCCAGAATTTAATTATTCTCGACATTATCTTTCTTCGGTTGTTGAATTAGAAAAACTAATGAAACATTGTCGAGAAAATTTGTCAAAAATAAATATTCCAACTTTAGTTATTCAAGCAAAACAAGATCCGGTGGTTAACCCAATTAGTGGCAATATAGTTTTTAACCACATTTCTTCTGAAAAAAAATTTTTATTTATTCCAGATTTACATCATCATACCATTATTACTGGCTGGGGCAAAGAAGCTATTTTTACAGAAATAAATGATTTTATTAAAAAAATTTAAGTGAATATGCGCCCTATTTTTCGTTTTATTATTTATGGTTGTTTATTTTTGTTAATTGGTAATTTTTGTTTAGCAAATTATAATAGATTTTGTCTTGATAGACAAAGTAATCAATTGCAATGTAGCCCGATTTTTCCTAGTTTTTATTTGCAACAAATTTTTAATAATTCTTTTGATACTGAGGTTGAGGTTGAATTTAAAGCATCTTCACAACAAAAAGATGTGCAGTTTTTTGCAGGAAGAGAAAAATTTATTGCCAAAACCAACACTGTTTATTTGCAAGATTTTTATATAATTAACAATTCGAACGAAAAAATTACATTTAGACCAAATTTTTTCACACTGCCAGAAAAATATAAAAACGATATCATTGCTTATCGTTGTTTGTGTAGCAATAAATATACTTTGCAACCCAAAGAAACAAGAATTATTAAAATGGCATATCAAGTTGCAAACAACAAAAACTCTAACCCAGAAAAAAAATATCAACTACAATATAATATTCCATTTTCTCAATAATTGGCATTAGCGAAGTTCGTTTAGTGCAGAAAATTCAGATCGAATGCGGGGCAAATTCCCCTTCGTTAGTGTAGGGAATTTAGATCGAAGTGT
>RFXY01000150.1 GCA_009921385.1 Pseudomonadota bacterium | reverse complement strand
TTTTTTTCAAAGAAATGGAACCAGAACAAGAAACTGATCGAGGTCGAAACTCAAAAATTTATTACCTAAAAAATAATCATCAAAAAGGTAATTATATTAACCCTAATTTGGCCAATCAATTTGGTTCTGTTTATCAGCAAATCAAAGAATTGCAACCAATCTTGCCGGTTTATTGTTTAAGACCGCATATTTTGCAACATGCTACCCGCTTTTTTCTTGACAATTTTTTGCATCCTAAGCATAAAACTAAAGTAATGTATTCGGTTAAAAGCAATCCAGATGAAGCTGTATTAAAACAATTGTTCGCTTCTGGTATTGTTAATTTTGATGTGGCCTCTCTTGTTGAAATTCAGCTGGTGCACTCTTTGTTTGGCGATAAGGCAAAAATGTTTTTTATGCACCCAGTAAAGGCAAAAGAAATAATCAAGCAAGCTTATTTTGACTATAACATTAGACACTTTTCTCTTGATTCTGGCGACGAACTTGAAAAAATTTTGCTGGCAACTAATTCTGCCAAAGATTTAGGTTTGCATTTGCGATTATCTATTCCAAATTCGCATTCGGCAATTGATTTATCTGGTAAATTTGGCATTTTGCCTTCCGAATCTATTTCTTTGTTACAAAAAATTCGAGCTGTGGCAAAAGCTTGCGGTTTGTGTTTTCATGTTGGTTCGCAATGTATGGATCCGCTTGAATATCGCAATGCTATTGACATCGCTAAAAATGTTGTAATACAGGCTGGCATCAAACTAGATGTACTCGATATTGGCGGTGGCTTTCCTTCGATCTATCCTGGTATGGCTCCACAAGGTTTGCAATCTTATTTTCACGAAATTTTTGATAGCATTGCCAAAGCTAATCTTTCGCACTCTTGCCAAATTTGGTGCGAACCAGGTAGAGCATTGGTTGCTGAGGCCGGTTCTTTAGTGGTGAGAGTTGAGGGCAGAAAAAACAATATGCTCTATTTAAACGATGGTACTTATGGTGGTTTATTTGATGCTGGGCAACCTGGTTTTATTTATCCTGCCAAAGCAATGCGGTTTAATAGTGACTTAATTGATTTGCAAACAGAGCTCGCTCCTTTTGGTTTTTATGGCCCTACTTGCGATTCTCTTGATACAATGCGCGGCCCTTTTTATTTGCCAAGCAATATTGCCACTGGCGATTACATTGAAATAGGGCAACTTGGGGCTTATTCATGCAGTATTCGCACCAATTTTAATGGCTTTAACAATTATTTGCAAATACAAGTTGGCTGTAGCCCGCTGAGCTCTCTTTATTTTGCCAATCAAAAAGCGCAACTTAATCAAAACAATTATTCTAACTAAACTATGCAAAAAACAGAACTACTGCAAAAAACAGTAAAACATATCGATATCACTTCTTTTGATGCCACTACAATTATCAATCAAATGGCTGATATGTCTTTTACTTCTCGAGATTTGGCTAAGGCTTGCCAAATTTTTGAGATGATGCTTGCCGACAAATCTTGCTCTATTGTGCTTTCTTTGGCAGGCTCAACCTCTGCTGGTGGGTGTATGCAACTTTATGCCGATCTTATTAAATACAATATGATCGATGCCATTGTGGCTACTGGGGCTTCAATTGTTGATATGGATTTTTTTGAAGCTTTGGGTTTTAAACACTACCAAGGCACTCCTTTTATTGACGATAAATTTTTACGCGATAACTATATCGATCGCATTTACGACACCTACATCGACGAACAAGATTTGCAAAAATGCGATCATGCTATTTTTGAAATTGCCAACAGTTTGCCTGCTAAAGCCTATTCTTCCAGAGAATTTATTTGGCATATGGGCAAATATCTTTCTTCGCACAGCAAAAAGAAAGATTCTTTAGTTGAGCTTGCCTACACACACAATGTGCCAATTTTTTGCCCTGCTTTTACCGATTCTTCGGCTGGTTTTGGCTTGGTTTTGCATCAGGTAAAAAATCCGAAAAATCATCTCACTATCGACTCTATCGCCGATTTTCGCGAGCTCACCGAAATAAAAATTAAAGCTGGCACCACTGGTTTGTTGATGATTGGCGGTGGTGTACCAAAAAACTTTATTCAAGACACGGTGGTTTGTGCCGAAATTTTGGGTAAAGAAGTTGAAATGCACAAGTATGCTATTCAAATTACCGTTGCCGATTCGCGAGATGGGGCTTGCTCTTCTTCGACTCTCAAAGAGGCCTGCTCTTGGGGCAAGGTTGATACCGCCTATGAGCAAATGGTTTATGCCGAAGCGGGCTCGGTTTTGCCATTGCTTGCTTCTTATGCTTATCATCAAGGTTCTTGGAAAAATCGCGAACGAAAAAACTATGCTAAATTGTTTTAAAATTCTTTAAAACAAGGGGCTTTAACCTTTCGATCAGAACCCCGCACCAATGAAGGGGTGGCACGAAGTGCCGGTGTAGTGTTGTGAAGCACGGTAGGATTTTCCCCTCGAAATATCATCGACGATCGCCTCCCAACAATACCCCGTCGGGCTTCGCCCGCCACCCCTTCCAAAGGAAGGGGAATTGTGATTTTAATTAGCGGGCAATCAATAAATTACCATTTTGCCAATGGTGGCAAAATGGTAGAGGCCGGTGTTGCTACTAAAGAAATTAATGACTATAAACTTTCAAGATATGCTTGCTATTTGCAAAAAAAATTAGCAAAATCTAAAATAAAAAACACCATTGACAATGCCACAAAATATAATACCATTTTGCATATTTAAATG
>RFXY01000149.1 GCA_009921385.1 Pseudomonadota bacterium | reverse complement strand
CCCCACAAAAACAAAAAATAATAGTAGTTAATTCAATTTTACCACTTTGGCAAATCACTAATTTTTTGGCTTCCGATAAAATAGAAAACATATTATTAATCAAACCAACCGATTCTGAACATGATTTTCAGTTAAAAAACCAAAATCTACTAGATTTACAAAGAGCAGATTTAATTTTTTATCTTAGTAAAAATTTAGAAAATTTGTTTGTAAAAATTCAACAAAACCCAGATTTTAGCAACAAAACCAAAGAAATAGCTCAAAATACCGATTTTAAATTATTGGCCAACAACTGGCATTTATGGCTTAATCCTCACAATGTTATTTTAATTGCTAACTGGCAAACGAAGCAATTATGCCAAATCGATGTGAAAAATTGCTGGTTTTATCAAAAAAATCTACAAAAATTTCATTTGCAAATTACAAAAGAAGCAAATAAAATTAAAGAGTTATTTTTACAACACAAATCAAATAAATCAATTGTGCTGTTGCACGATGCTTACAATTATTTTTTTGATTATTTTAATATTAACAACATCATTGTTTTATCACATCACCATCAAGGCAATATGAAAATTCAACCAATGCAAAAACTTATTAGCAAAAATCAGCAAATATCTTGTCTAATGGCAGAAAGCAACAATCCTTCTGCCCAAAAAATTGCCGAAAGTTATGGCTTAAAATATCAAGAATTAAATTTATTTCATCAAAGTACACATCAAAATAATTCTAATATTATTGCAGATAGCTTGTGGCAAATGGCTCAACAAACAATAAAATGTTTATGAAATTTTTTCAAAACATTTTCAATAACATTTCTTATAAAAATATTTTAAAAAAAATCACTTATAGCTTTGTGGCACAAGAAATTATCTGCATTATTTTGCAAGGCTATATGCATTTAGTTTATTTTACTAGCAAAAAAAAGTTTATTAACAACGACATTTTCATTAATTTAGTTGCCAATAAAAAGCCAACCATCGTGGCATTTTGGCATAATCGCTTGGTTATGATTCCGTTTTTAGCTCTTAAACTCAAAAAATCACTACCACAACACAAATTCATGACTCTAGCATCAAAGCACGGCGACGGCAGATTTGTGGGCAGAATTATGCAAAAATTTGGCTTTATCGCTATTGCTGGCTCAACCAACAACAAAAGAAAAAACCGTGGCATCGATTTTTCTAGTATGCGAAAAATTATTTCTGGGCTTAAAAAAGGTCAAACTTTGGGCATCACTCCCGATGGCCCCAAAGGCCCAGCTTTGCAAATTAATGGCGAACTAATTAACATCGCCAAAACCACAGGTGCGAGCATTATTTTGGCTTCTTATTCGGCAAAAAAAAACATTGTTTTTAATAGTTGGGACAAGCTAAAATTGCCCTTGCCTTTTAATAAAATCACTTTTTATTTACACCATCAAACCATCGATGTTTCGCCAGATTCTACCCCACAACAAATCAAGCATTTTACCGAACTAACCACCAATTATTTAAACACCGCTCAACAAAAATCACAATCCTATGCAAACAAACCCAAATCAAGATAATCAACAATTGCCAGATGCCATCACCATCTACACCGACGGTGCTTGTTTAGGCAACCCGGGAAAAGGCGGTTGGGCCGCCGTTTTGCTTTATAAAAACCACAGCAAAGAAATTTTTGGCAATCAAGCCCACACCACCAATAATCGTATGGAGCTTACCGCAGTAATTGAAGCCTTAAAAACCGTCAAAAAATCAAGCAACATAGTGGTTTACACCGACAGCACTTATGTGAAAGATGGCATCACCAGCTGGCTGGCTAAATGGAAACAAAACAATTGGCAAACCTCTAAAAAAAGCCCAGTTAAAAATATCGATTTGTGGCAAGAGCTCGATTTGCAATCTAAAGATCATCAAATTAATTGGCAGTGGGTAAAAGCTCACAACGGCAATCACTACAACGAAAAAGTCGATTATCTTGCCAGAAAATCCGCCCAAGTTGCTTAATGCAATTTCGATCTGAATTCCCCTTCTGTAGAAGGGGTGGATTTTTTTTGCCTTGGCAAAAAAAAGACCAAGGTAGTGTTGGGAGCCGATCGCAGATGTTTTTTCAAAAGATCCTACCGTGGGTTGCCGACACTACCCCGTCGACCTTCGGTCGCCACCCCTTCTACAAGAAGGGGAATATCCGAGAACTGCTACCGACACTACCCCGCTCTCACTTCGGTCGCCACCCCTTCGTTAGTGCAGAGAATTTAGATCGAAGTTTAGTTTTAATTAGTAGAAATGGCATAATTTGCAACTGTTACAACATTTTTGCAACACAACAACTATTTTTAGAAAAAAGACAATTTTTTAAGAAGGGATGCAATATTTTTTGTTGTATTTAAAAAAATAAGTTTTATAATATATTTTTCTTAATAGAAATATAATTATACCAATAAAGTTATTTATGCATTTAAATATGAAAAATGGTATAATTTGGTTATTTTGCCCGCTCTTATAACATTTTTCATGTTTGATAGATGAAAAATAAGATTAGGCAAAAATTTATTTTAATTTTTTTTCTAGGTAGTTAGAAATGAGATTTTATAATTGGCCTTCTTTATGTTGCTCCACTAATAATTTGCAGGAAGAAAAAACAAGGGTTTTAGAAAGTCTGTTGAACGGTAATATCTATGCTTTAGAATCTGCTAGCGATGCATTAAAGCAAAATCGAGAATTCATTTTATCGGCAGTGCAGAAAAATGGCAATGCTTTGCGATATACTAGCGAAAGATTAAGGCTGGAGTTCAAATTCAAAAAAGCGGAGCAGGTGCAGCATCACAAAGCTCTGATG
>RFXY01000148.1 GCA_009921385.1 Pseudomonadota bacterium | reverse complement strand
AGATTTTTAGCCAAAAAGATGAAGTTAAAACACAGTTAGTCGCGAAAGTTGATAAATTGTAATGCCAAATTAAAGTTATGATTTTTAAGATAAGTTATTGCCTCTTGCAAATCGTCTCTTTTTTTGCCGTCTACTCGAATTTCTTCTCCTTTAATTGAAGATTGTACTTTAAGTTTAGCATCTTTAATTTGTTTAACAATTTTTTTGGCAGTATCGCTATCGATGCCGTTTTTAATTTTTACTTCTTGTCTTAGAGTGTTGCCACCTGCTTTTTGGAAGGTTAAAAATTCTAAAGATTTAATATCTATATTTCTTTTTGTGGCAAAAACCCTTAAAGATTCGCCAATTGCATTGATTTTATATTCGCTATCTGCGGTTAAAATAATTAAATTTTCTTTAATTTTTAGTTCAATACTAAACACCGCCCCTTTAAAATCGTAACGATTGGTAAGCTCTCTTAATACAGAATTAACTGCATTATCAAGCTCTTGTTGGTCTATTTTTGAGACAATATCAAAGCTAGGCATATTAAATGTTATTTAAACTGTTATTAAGATCGTTAATTAAATCGGTATAATGCTCAAGGCCAACAGATAATCTGCATAGGGTTGAGGTTATGTTGATTGCTTGCTGTTCTGCCACAGACATGTTGGAATGAGTTGTGGTTGCTGGATGAGTTATTAAAGATTTAGAATCGCCTAAATTGTTTGAAATGTCTATTAATTGTAGATTGTTTAAAAATTTAAAACAATCATTTTTGTTGCCGATGGTTTCAAAAGCAACCATTGAGCCCCCGCTAGACATTTGTTTTTTTGCTAAATCAAACTGTTGATGAGAAGGTAGGTGAGGGTAGGAAACTTTTTTTATTTTTGGATGTTGCTCTAAAAATTGGGCGACTTGTAAAGCATTTTCGCAGTGTTTTTGCATTCTTAAATTGTAGGTTTCAAGTGATTTTAAAATAACCCAAGCATTAAATGGGCTAAGAGCTGGCCCGGTGTGTCGATGAAAAGGCAATAGAGTTTCTTTGATAAAATCGTTGCCACCTAAAACTGCACCACCCAATGTTCTGCCTTGCCCATCAAAATGTTTGGTGCTAGAATAAACCACAATATCAGCACCTAAAGCAAGTGGTTTTTGACAAGAAGAAGAGGCTAAAATGTTATCTACAATTAGTTTAGCATTATTTCTTTTACATAAATCGGCAATTAATGCGATATCAACAATTTCTAGGGTTGGATTGGCGGGAGTTTCGATGAATACTACTTTGGTATTTTTTTGAAAAGCTTGCTCTAATTCTTTTAGATTGGTAGCATCTACCAAGCTTACTTCAATGCCATAGTTTGGTAGAATTTTGGTGGCAATATGATAGCAAGAGCCAAATAAAACCTTAGAAGCAATAAAGTGATCTCCAGTTTTTATTTGACACATAATGCTAGCAAAAACCGCCGACATGCCCGAAGCCATAACCACTGCTGATTCTGCTTGCTCGATGATAGAAAGTTTATCTTCAAGCATTTTTAGGGTTGGATTAAGATATCGTGAATAAACAAAACCAGGTTCGTTCCCGTTAAATCTGTTTTCTGCGGTTTCTGCTGAATTGTAGCAAAAGCCAGAATTAAGAAAAATAGCCTCGGAAGTTTCGCCAAAATTGGAGCGAATAGAGCCTGCTCTTATTAATTGAGTATCTTGATGATATTGGTTAAAATCTAGTTTTTTATTTTGATAGTTAGACATTAAATTATTGCATATTGATAATGATAAAATCTCGCAATCGTGATAATTCTGCTATATCTTTACCTTTTACAAAATAATCTTTGGCACCAAGATTGATAATTTGTTGCTTGATGCTTTCGTCTTCTCTGGCTGTGAGAATTGCCACAGGAAGATTTATTTGATGTTTTTGTGTTTCTTGCAAGAGCTGAACTCCAGAAACATCGTGCATTGCCAAGTCGATAAGAATTAAACCGATTTCATTTAGATTTATATCATTAAAGATTTTGTTTTCGTTATTTAAAAGGGCAATAAAATCTTTGCCGTTCTTAATAATTTTAACTTTATAATTATACGAATCAAGCTCGCTTTCAATAATTTTAGAAAAAATTTTTGCTTGAAAATCTTCGTCTTCGATGTAGAGAATAAAACTTTTAGTCATGGGTTGTTTTATAAAAAAAATGTTATAAAAAAGAAAGTAAGCCAGATGCCTACATTGCTTAGTATGGTAAGTTTTAGAAGTAGACTAAGTTTTGGGCTTTCTTGCAAAGAAACATTGATTCGATTATGTAATAATTTACCAACTTGCAACCAAGCTAATTGATTGTCATACATTTTTTCAAGCTCTTTTTCGGCCATTTCTTTTCTTTGAGACATTGCTTGTATTGTTTTAATTTTTAATTTTTAAAAAACATTGGGCGGCTAAACCAGCGATTATTTTTTCTTGCAAAGATTCTTGATATTTTATTTTTTCAAGATCACTTATTAAAAAATCATTATGAAAAATCATGCCATATAGCTCGGTGGAAATTTTAATTATTGTTTCTTTATCAAGCTTGTCACCATACTCGTTGAAAGTTATTCTCATAGCTTCGGTGAGTTGTTTTTTACCGACTTCATCAAAAGATCTATTAGATTTGCCAATAAGAATGCTATCTGGCGAAACATCAAGAGCAATGGCAAGTTTTTGCAATACTTCGTTTGAAATGCCACTTCTGCCATTTTCAAAACCAGAAAGCAATTGCTTGCTTACCCCGATTTGATCTGCTAATTCAGTTTGTCTGATTCTTTTTGATTCTCTAATTTTTCTTAAGAAATTTGTCATAAATTAATGATTTTTTTGACTATTTAATTTAAAGG
>RFXY01000147.1 GCA_009921385.1 Pseudomonadota bacterium | reverse complement strand
ACCAATCCTTCTGCCGACTACAATTTAGTGCGAAAAATGAGGGCATCTATTTTGATTTTAGGCCCTCTTTTGGCAAGATTTGGTTATGCTAAGGTTTCGTTGCCAGGTGGCTGTGCCATTGGCACAAGGCCAGTTGATTTGCATTTAAAAGCCCTAGAAAAAATGGGGGCAACTTTTCAGCTCAACGAAGGATATATTGAGGGCAGGGTGCAAGGCAAATTAAAAGGGGCGGAAATTCATTTTGATAAAGTTTCGGTTGGAGCAACAGAAAATATTTTGATGGCTGCTTGTTTGGCAGAGGGTGAAACCACCATTTTTAACAGTGCCAGAGAGCCCGAAATTGTTGATTTAGCAAACTGTTTAATTGCTATGGGGGCAAAAATTAGTGGTGCAGGTAGTTCGCAAATTAATGTGCAAGGTGTTTCTTCTTTGCATTTTGCAACACATAAAATTATTGCCGATCGCATCGAAGCTGGCACCTATGCTATTGCCGCTGGCATTACTGGTGGTAAAATTAATTTACATAATCTAGAAAGTCATATTTTAAACTCTTTTAAACAAGAGCTAGAACAGGCTGGTTTGAAATTTAAGTCGATAGCACACGATGTTGTCGAGGTGAGTGGCGGTGCAACCATTAATGCTACCAATATTTCTACCAATCCTTACCCGGGTTTTCCTACCGATATGCAAGCTCAATTTATGGCTCTAATGACTGTGTCAAATGGGGTGAGTTGCATTGAAGAAAATATTTTTGAAAATCGTTTTATGCATGTGTTAGAACTAAACAGAATGGGTGCCAACATTGAGTATCACAACAAATTAGCAATAGTGAAAGGTGTTGTTAATTTGCAAGGTGCAGAAGTGATGGCAACCGATCTTAGAGCCTCTGTTTCTTTGGTTTTGGCGGGCTTGGTGGCGAAAGGGCAAACTATTGTTAACAGGCTTTATCATCTTGAAAGAGGCTACGAAGATTTAGCAGAAAAGCTGATTAATTGCGGAGCAGATATTAAAATTATTTATTAAAATTATGATGAACGGTTTATTTAAAAAAATTTTTGGTTCGGTCAATGACAGAACTATCAAAAATATCGCCCCTCTTGTGCTTCACATTAATAGTTTAGAGGCCGATTTGCTTAATCTTTCTGATTCTCAATTGCAAGAAAAAACTGTTTACTTGCAAAATCAACTATCTGCCGGGCAAACTTTAGAACAAATACTGCCCCTAGCTTTTGCCGTGGTGCGAGAAGCTAGTAAAAGAGTGCTTAACATGAGGCATTTCGATGCACAATTGATGGGTGGCATTATCTTGCATCAGGGCAAAATAGCCGAAATGGGCACAGGCGAAGGAAAAACACTGGTGGCAACCTTGCCAACCTATCTTAATGCTCTTACCAATCAAGGTGTGCACATCGTTACTGTCAACGATTATTTAGCCAAAAGAGATGCCGAATGGATGGGCAAAATACATCGTTTTTTGGGCTTAACTGTTGGTTGTCTTACCAACGAATTATCCGATCTCGATCGCAAAAATGCTTATCAGTGCCATATTACTTATGCTACCAATAACGAGCTGGGCTTTGACTATTTAAGAGACAACATGAAATATAGTCTCAACGATATGGTGCAAAGAAGAAATTTTGCCATTGTCGACGAGGTTGATTCAATTTTGATAGACGAAGCCAGAACTCCGCTAATTATTTCTGGGCCAACCAACAATAATTCGCAACTTTATCAACAAATAAACAGTTTAATTGCTTTTTTAAAACCAGCAGATTTTCAGATCGAAGAAAAAGATAGATCGGTTTTTTTTACCGAACAAGGCATTGAAAATGTTGAATCTTTGCTGAAAAAACAAAAAATTATCAATCACGATTCTTCTTTATACGAGCCAAACAATATTTCTTTAGTTCATCATCTTAATCAAGCATTAAAAGCCCACTATCTTTTTAAAAATGAAACCGATTATATTGTTAAAGATAATTCTGTAATTATCATCGACGAATTTACAGGCAGAATGCAAGAAGGCAGAAGGTTTTCTGATGGTCTGCATCAGGCACTTGAAGCAAAAGAAAACATAAAAATTCGCAACGAAAATCAAACTCTTGCTTCTATTTCTTTTCAAAACTATTTTCGACTTTACAATAAACTAGCGGGCATGACGGGCACGGCAAGCAATGAAGCGGTAGAATTTGACGAAACCTACAATTTATCTGTGGTTTCAATTCCGTCTCACAAACCAATTGCCAGAAAAGATTTTAACGACGAAATTTATAAAAATATCGAAGCAAAACATCGGGCAATTGTTAAAGCAGTAAAAGAAGCTCATGAAAAGCAACAGCCGGTTTTGCTTGGCACGGTAAGCATTGAAAAATCCGAAACCATTTCAAAAGTATTGACGAAAAATAATTTGCCACATCAAGTTTTAAATGCCAAATATCATGCTAAAGAGGCCGAAATTATTGCCAAAGCAGGCAAGGCAAAAGCCATCACTATCGCCACCAATATGGCAGGCAGGGGCACCGATATTATGCTTGGCGGTAATCCAGAAGTTGAAATCAAAAACTATACCGATCCCAAAAAAATTGCTGAAATTTTAGAAAAAATTAAAACCGATAAACAAACCGTGATTGATGCTGGTGGTTTGTTGGTTTTAGGCACCGAAAGGCACGAAAGCAGAAGAATCGACGATCAGCTTAGGGGTAGGGCGGGCAGACAGGGCGATCCGGGGGTTTCTAGGTTTTTTGTGGCTCTTGACGATGATTTGATGAGAATTTTTTATTCAGAAAAAATGACTAATTTTTTAGCTGGTTTATCTTTGCCAGAAGACGAGCCAGTTACTCATGGTTTGAT
>RFXY01000146.1 GCA_009921385.1 Pseudomonadota bacterium | reverse complement strand
TTTAATTTTACCTTTAGAGTATTGCGATTTGCTTGTGATAGTCGCTGTATTTCAGATATTGAAAGACGATTGTGATGCTTAAGAATTTTTAGAATTTCTAAATGAAGTGAGTGGAAATTTTCTTGCAGAATTTTTTCAACCTTAACTTTTTTCTCCAGATTGTCTTTTTGCTTTTTCAGTGATTTTAAGAAAAATAAAATCCAGTTTTCGAACTTGATTTTTTTGCTTTCCAATGTGGCTTGACAGGAGTGCAAATTTTTGTAATAGAGGTCTTTATTGTCTTCAATGACACTTTCAAGGGAGCTGTATTGAATGTAGCTGTAGCCGAGTTTTAGCAAAAGCAGGTTAGTAAGAACTCTAGATAATCTTCCATTGCCATCTTGGAATGGATGAATCGCTAGAAAAACCACAATGAAAATTCCGGTAGAGATCAGGGGGTGAGTTAATTTTAATTCAAAAGCTTTATTCGCCCAAGAAAGCAAATCAGCCATTTTCAGTGGAGTTTCAAAGGGTGTGGCAGTTTTAAAAACAATGCCAATTTCTTTTCCTGATGCATCAAAAGCTACAATATGGTTGTCTAGCTTTTTATATTCTCCTCGATGGCGAATATCTTTTGAGCTATGCTGAAGAAGTATAAAATGAAGTTGTTTTAGATGATTTTCTGTGAGTTTTAGATCTTCAAAACTTTCCAAGATCAAATCCATGGCATCAGAATAACCGGCAACTTCTTCTTCATCTCTGTTTTTAAAAGATGTTGTTCTTATTTTAGAGAGAAGGGTTTCGACTTGCTCGTCGGTCAATTTAACACCTTCAATACGAGTGCTTGAAGCGATTGATTCAATTGTTGCTGATTTTTTAAGCATCTTCAAGCGATCGGGCGAAAGTGTATTAATTGCTTGCCACTTACCTTTAAATTCATCAATTTCACTGATGAGATTTAGTATTTCATTGGTTATGATTACTTGATAATTGTCCATGCACAAAACATTTTGTTAATCAGTTAAGCCGACCAAAGTTTAGACCATAAAAAACTAAATATCCACAAAAATATCCAATTATATCCAATATAAAAATAAATACCACGATTCGATCTAAATTACCTGCACTAAGAAGGGGTGCAAGCGATAGCGGGCGGGGTAGTGTCGTCTAGCAGGAACTGGGAGCAAATTCCCCTTCTGTAGAAGTGGTGGCGACCGAAGGTCGACGGGGTAGTGTTGGGAGTCGATCGCCGATGTTTTTTCGAAGAGATTCTACCGTGTGTTGCCGACACTACCCCGCCCGCTATCGCTTGCACCCCTTCTTAGTGCAGGTAATTTAGATCGAAGTATTTCATTGTATTATTTTTTGAGTTTTAGCATTTTAATAATCTTTTACTATGCACGATTAGCAATGTAACAGAGACTTGCTACAACAGCAATAGTCGCGCCAACCGCAACAATAGGAAGAGGGCCCCCGCCAAGAAAAGAAGAGGCAACACCAGCAAACCCAAAAATAGTATGGGAATTATAAAAATTGCCACATAGCATCTAAAAAAGATAGTACCACAGCAAAGATTACAGGCACCACCAAGTTGTCATCTAGTTTTAATAGATTCGATCTTGCTTCAAAAGCGGTTGCAAAAATCACCGCCAATAAAGCATAGCTATAAAAAGCCAAACCACGATAATCAAAATTCCAACCAACAATCAAAACCACAAGCAAAGCAAAGCAAAAAAAAGCAATAGAACCTGCCAAAGTTTTTTGATAAAAAGGCCTGCTTTTTATTGATTTGCCAACAATAGAAGCAAAACCATCGGCAATTGCCAAAATAAAGAAAGACATCACACTCACCACTGGTTTTGCCAAAGAAAAAACAGCACTACCAGCAATAAAGGCATAGCTTAAACCAGTGAGTTTAGCTTGTTGCTTTTCGTGGTCTCGCATAATTTTGCCAAAAATTATGAGAAATATTTTTTGCAAAACAACATATTTTTGACGTAATAAATCGGCAACAACAATAATAAAACTTATAACAAACAAACTAACAAAAAATATTTTTTTGTTAGCAACAAGTAAATAGCTTATTGGCAACAAAACCAAGCAAAAGTGAAACAACTTGCGATATATTTCGGTTTTAATCATATTCATTGATCTTTACGATATAACACTACTTCGTTTTTATTAATATAGCCCAAAACTTTACGCGATTGCTCATCGACCAAATCGAGATCGAGTGATTGTAAATTCATGTGCTCTACCGCTTTTTCTTTTGCCTGAAAAGTTTGTTGGAGAGTTTCTTTGGTGAGTTGTAAATTATTAAAATTGTATAAAACATTTCGATAGGCAAAAAAACCTTTGTCGCCAAAAAAAGCATTAGCCAAAAAATAAATAATTAGACTAAAACAAATAAAATAAAAAATAAACAGCGATCTAGATATTTGATAGTTATCAACCAAATTGTATAGATAGTTATTTTTTTGCATTTTTTATTTTTATAAACCTTCACATATTGCCAAAGCCGATTCGACAATGTTATGAGTTTTTGGCAATGCCAATTTTTCAAGATTAGCGGCATAAGGCAACGGGCCATCAACCGAGGCTAATTTTTTTACTGGTGCATCGAGATAATCAAATGCCTGATCCATAATAACATAAGCAATTTCACTGCCAACACTTGCAAAAGGAAAGCCCTCTTCAACCGTGAGGCATCGACCAGTTTTTTGCACCGAAGCAATGATGGTGGCGGTGTCAAGCGGGCGAATTGTGCGAAGATCAATAACCTCTGCCGAAATATTATGCTCATTTTGCAGTTGTTCTGCGGCTTCAAGGGCATATTTTACCATCAAAGAAAAGGCGACAATGGTAATGTCGGAGCCTTCTCTTAACACTTTGGCTTTGCCAATTTCAACTAAATGATCGTCTGCATATTCTTCTTCAAAAGAAAAACCATAGGTGATTTCG
>RFXY01000145.1 GCA_009921385.1 Pseudomonadota bacterium | reverse complement strand
TTATTGATTAACAAGATTTGCAATCTTATAATTCTAAAAAAATCATTTTAATTTGCTATGAAAATCTATTTGAAAATCTATTTATTTATTTTAATCGTTATTGCCTTAATAAGTTTAGTTTCTTGTATTTTATTTACCGAAAAAAACTACTACCACGGCAATGTTTCTAACCATTTCGATGGCAAAAAATTTCATAATCTTCATCAAGAAGGGGCAAAAAGTTTTTCATCTTATCGCCAATCAAAAAAAGAATATCAAAAAATTTATGGCAAAACACAATGGCCAGCACAAGAAATTGCAATAAACACCACCGTTCCGCCACAAAAAGTTGATAACGAGCAAATTATCACCACTTTTGTCGGGCACTCGACTTTTCTTATTCAAACCGCTGGGCTCAATATTTTAACCGATCCAATTTGGTCAAACAGGGCAAGCCCGCTTAGTTTTGCTGGCCCTAAACGAGCCAAAAAACCCGGCATCAATTTTGCCGATCTGCCCAAAATTGATGTGGTGTTAATTAGCCATTCACATTATGATCACCTAGATTTACCAACAGTTAAAAAGCTCAAAAAACACTCCAACCCGCATTTTGTGGTTGGTTTAGGGATGTGTTATTTTTTAAACCATCTCAAAAATTTGCAACTAAATTGCACCGAACTAGACTGGGGGCAGGCTTTTGCTTTTAATCAAAATTTAAATATCACTTTTTTACCTGCCAAACACTGGTCGAAGCGATATTTGTTTGGCAACAATGCCACTTTGTGGGGAGCTTTTGCAATGCAAGCAACACTTAGCAACGGCAAATTAGCCAAAATTTATTTTGCTGGCGACACTGGCTTTGACAATCATTTTGCCGAAGCAGGCAAGCAATTTGCTGGTTTTGATTTGGCTTTTTTACCAATTGGTGCCTACAAGCCCGAAAGTTTTATGAGCAATCACCACACCAGCCCAACAGAAGCGGTGCTTGCTATGCAACAACTGCATGCAAAGCAGGCGGTCGCTATGCATTTTGAAACTTTTCCGATGGCTTCTGATAATTTTTTTGACCCAAGTTTAGACCTAAAACAAGCTTTACAACAACAAAATATCAACGAAAAACAATTTTTAACTTTACAACCAGGGCAACAACTAATTTTACCATGAAAATAGCTTTTCAAGGCATTGCAGGAGCCAACTCGCACTTGGCTTGCTTGCAATTTTACCCACAATCTATCAATCAACCCTATCAAACCTTTGAAGAAGTTTTTTTAGCAGTCCAAAATCAAGAAGTCGATTGCGGTTTGGTGCCACTCGAAAATTCTTATGCTGGCAGGGTGGCAGAAATTCATCATTTATTACAAAAATATCAACTAAATATCGTCGCTGAGCATTTTTTTACGGTAAATCATCAACTGGCGGGAGTGCAGGGAGCAAAAATTACCGACATCACCACGGCAATTTCGCACCCGCAAGCCCTAATGCAATGCCAAAATTTTTTGCAAAAACTAAATATCGCAAAACAAGAAAGCATCAACACCGCCGTTGGTGCCGAGCTAGTTTTTCAACATCACAAGCAAACTGGGCAAAAAAATCTTGCCGCTATTTGTTCGCATTTTGCCATCAAACATTATAATTTGCAACTGTTGGCCGAAAACATTCAAGATGCCAAAGAGCAAAACATGACCATTTTTATTACCATCGCAAAAATTCAGCCCGAAATTGATTTTACTGCCAAGCCCAGCATCACTTCACTGTTTTTTACCATCAGAAATATTCCAGGAGCACTTTATAAAGCTTTGGGCGGTTTTGCCACCAACAATGTTAGTATTGTCAAGCTCGAAAGCTATATTCCTGGCGGGGTTTCAAAACAAGCGAGATTTTTTATCAGCATTCACGGCCATCCGCAACAACAAAATGTTCGGCTAGCACTCGAAGAGCTGGGTTTTTTTTCGCAAGAAGTTAAGTTGCTGGGCATTTATTATGCCGATACAATTCGAGGATGAATTGCGATAACTATAATTGGTTATGTTGCTGTAATTCACCCGCTAATTGTGAACAACTATCTATTTTTGGTGATATCTCTCTAAATTGGCCTCCTTCAGAACTATTTATGCGAATCATACCTTCGTTTCCAAAATAATATCTTAAAAGCCTCTTAGCCACATTTATTTTGTTTATAGAAAAGAATTCTTGTAGTTTTTGAAAGATAGTAGTAGCTCTATGTCGACAAACAAAGTCTTCTTTATCAATAGGGATCTTTATTTCGTCAACATGAGTATAAAAGGTTAAATTATAAGCATCTCTATGTCGACAAGCAAACTCTCTCTTATTAATCGGGATATTTATTTTGCCAGCAGGATTATAAGAGTTTAAATTATAATTTGAAGATTCTGATAATTCCTCAAAATTCAATTCATGATATTCTATATTATTCTCATTTAATTTATTACGATATTCTACAAAACTCTCATTGTTAAGTCCACCATTATCAAAACAATAAATCTCTCCATTCTCAAAAACCATAACAAAGGCATGACCAGGAATTTCGAAATTTTGAATAATTGTAGATTTACTTTCTTTTGATTGTTTTTGAAATTCTTCGATTTTTTTTTGAAAATCTTCTGGGTTTTTTACTGTTATCAAATCTGAATCGCCATCTGATTTTTGATTAACATGTGTATTGGCAAACTGCTCTAAAGCTGATAATATTCTTTTGTTTGTTTTTAAATCTATTTCTATGCTTTCTGTAGAGCCTGGTGAAGTATAAAATAGTTTACCATCTTTATATTCAAAAAAATGTCTTTTGTCACCTTTTGTTATTGTTACTGATTGTAATTTTTCTAAACGACCATCACAATATTCGCCAGTAGCAGTTATTTCGCCAGAAGGCGAAATAAGAGTTCCTTGACCGTGCATTTTGTCATTTTTCCATTCACCTTCATATTTCTCGCCATCAGAATATGTAAGAGTGCCGCAACCATTCATTTCGTCATTTTTCCATTCACCTTCATATTTTGAGCCATTAGCATATGTAAGAGTGCCGCAACCATTCATTTCGTCATTTT
>RFXY01000144.1 GCA_009921385.1 Pseudomonadota bacterium | reverse complement strand
GGCTTTTAGTTTATCAAAAGAAACAGATAATTTTTTACCATCTAAAATTTTAATGATATGTTGTTTAATTGTTTTATCTAAAAATTTTAAGTGAAGATCTTTTTTAGTAGATAATTCTTCGATTTTTTGCATTTCAATATAGATAGATCTTTCATCTTTTTCTATACCTTTACGTAAAAAAGTTTTAACATCAACAATAGTTCCGCTTACACCAGTTGGCACATAAAGAGAAGAATCTTTAACATCTAAAGATTTTTCACCAAAAATTACTTTTAATAATTTTTCTTCTGGAGTAGTAGGGGATTCACTTTTTGGAGTTGTTTTTCCCACCAAAATATCACCTGGATTAACCTCGGCACCTAGATGAATAATACCCTCTTCATCTAGTTTTGTTAAAATATCTTCACTAACATTTGGAATATCTCTAGTGATTTCTTCGGGCCCTAAACGAGTATCTCTGGCTACTATCTCTAATTCTTCAATATGAATAGAAGTAAAAGTGTCTTCTGCTAAAAGTTTTTCAGAAATTATAATTGAATCTTCAAAGTTATAGCCGTTCCAAGGCATAAAAGCAACTCTGACATTTTTTCCCAAAGCAATTTCACCATTTGCAATACTATGACCGCTAGAAATAACTTGGCCACATTTAATTACATCGCCAACATTAACTACTGGTCTTTGATTTATGCAAGTATCTTGGTTGGTTCGAACAAATTTTTTAAGATTATATAAATCTATCTTAGGCTGACCTTTTTTATTAGTAGATTCAATTAATATTTTTGAAGAATCAACAAATTTTACTACTCCATCAGCATTTGCAGAAATCATTGCACCAGAATCAGAAGCAACAACAGCTTCCATTCCAGTTCCAACTAAGGGTGCATCTGGAATAAGTAAAGGAACGGCTTGTCTTTGCATGTTTGCACCCATCAAAGCACGATTTGCATCATCATTTTCCAAAAACGGAATAAGAGTTGTAGCTACAGAAACAATCTGCTTAGTAGAAACATCTATGTAATCTATTTTTTCTGGTGGCAACATAATGAATTCACCATTTCTACGACAATTAACTAAATCATCAATAATTTTGCCATCTTTATCTGTTTCTATATTTGATGGAGCCATAGCAAAATCAACCTCTGCCATTGCAGATAAATAAACAATACGATCTGTTAATTTACCATTAGTAACTTTACGATAAGGAGTTTCGATAAAACCATATTCATTAACTTTTGCATAAGTCGCCAAACTATTTATCAAACCAATATTTTGACCTTCTGGAGTTTCAATTGGACATATTCTTCCGTAATGGGTAGGATGCACATCTCGAACTTCAAAGCCAGCTCTTTCTCGAGTCAAACCACCGGGACCTAATGCAGATAATCTTCTTTTATGGGTAATATCAGACAAAGGATTGGTCTGATCCATAAATTGCGATAATTGAGAAGTAGAAAAGAAGTCTTTAATGGCAGTAATAAGAGGTTTGGAATTAATAATTGCTTGTGGCATTAAAGTTTCTACTTCGATGGAATTAATTTTTTCTATGATAGATTTTTCTATTCTTGCCATACCTATTCTCATCTGATTTTCTATCAACTCGCCCACTGCCCTTACTCTACGATTTGCCAAATTATCTATATCATCTGTTTTCAAATCGTTATGTTTAATATCGCTTAATATTTTAATTGTGGCAACAACATCTTCTTTGGTTAAATGCAAAATATCACTAGAGACTTTTAATTCAAGACGGTGATTCATTTTTATTCTACCGACATCAGATAGATTATAACGAACATCAGAAAACAAGATGTTGTTAAAATAATTTTGAGCAACTTCATGAGAAGAAGGATTTTCACCGGCTCTTACTGCTTTGTAGATATCAACTAATGCATCTTTTGTTGTCATGTTTTTGTCAACTAAAAGAGTATTGTATAGATATGGACCAATATTTGATTTACTTGGATTAACAATGGCAACTTTATTAATATTTAGTTTTTGTAAAATTTCTAAACTTTCAGTTGTAACAATAGATCCAGATTCAAATAGTATTTCACCAGTTTCTGATTCAATAATATCTTGAGCATAAACAAAACCTAATAAAGCATCATCTGTAAGTAAAAATCTTTCAAGTTTTTCTGTTTTTAATTTTTCAATTAATTTCCTGGTAATTTTTAAACCTTCTTTAATCAACAATTCTCCAGAGTTAGCACAAATTATATCGTGCAGAACTTTTTTACCTAAAAAGTTTTTTGGATCAAATTTTAAAGACCAACCTTTTTCAGCGATTTCGGCTTCTTGATAACCATAGAATTGCTGTATAATTTGTTGAGATGTATAACCAAGAGATCTTAATAAGGTTGTGGTTGGAATTTTTCTTTTTTTATCAATACGAAAATGCAAAATATCTTTAGTATCAAACTCAAAATCAATCCATGAACCAATATGAGGTATGATTTTTGCCACATAAGATTTTAGCGAAGATCCTTTTATGCTCTCGCTGTCAAAAAATACACCAGGAGCTCTTCTTACTTGAGAAACGATTACTCTTTCTGCACCATTAAATATAAAACTACCGCTTTCAGTCATCAGCGGTACTTCACAAAAATAAACTTCTTGTTCTTTAATAGAACGAATTTCTTTAATATCAGAGCCCTCTTCTTTATTCCAAATAATTATTCTGAGATTAGCAACTAAAGATGCGGCAAAGGTTTTTCCTGCAAATAAACATTCATTAGCTTCGTATTTTGGTTGTTTTAAATGATAATCGATAAACTCAACAGTAAATTTTTCAGCAGAATCAAATATTGGGAAGAAAGAATTAAAAACAGATTGAATGCCAATATTTTTTCTTTTGGCAGATTCAACATTAATTTGTAAAAATTTCTCGTAAGAGTCTTTTTGTAAAGACATTAAATGTGGTACAGCATCAATATCTGGATTATTGCTAAAATTTTTTCTTAAAGTTAATTGAGTAAAATTGCGATGTTGAGCCATAAATACTTTATGTAAATTTGCGGATTAGATAATATCAAAAACCAATAAATAGTTTCTTTAGTTTTATAAAAATAGACTTTATTGAAATAATAAGATT
>RFXY01000143.1 GCA_009921385.1 Pseudomonadota bacterium | reverse complement strand
ATAATTTCATAGCTTTGCAAACTTTTTTTAGTTCGTAAGATTTTATGGTAAGGGCGGGCATTGTATAAAGACAATCGGCAAAAGGTCGTAAAAAAACTCCAAGTTTTATTGCTTGTTGCCTAAGTTGTAAAGTTTGCTCCCAAGTGGTTTTTTGTAGCTTGATATTGGCTGTCGCCCCTAATATTTCAACTTTTCTCACATTTTGATTATTTGCTAAACAAAGCAATTCTTGTTGTAAAATTTGCTCAATTTTTTTGGCTTTTCTGTCGTAAGAATTATTTTCAAACAAATCTAAAGAAGCATTCGCCGAGGCACAAGCCAAGGCATTTCCCATAAAAGTAGGGCCGTGCATTAGGGCAGAATCTAGATCGGTTTTTAAAAATTGTTGATAAATTTTTTGATTTACCAAAGTTGCCGATAAAGTAAGCATACCTCCTGTAAGGGCCTTGCCTAAAACCAAAATATCTGGCTTAATATTAGCATAGTGGTGAGCAAATTTTTTGCCAGTGCGATAAAAACCTGTGGCACATTCGTCGACTATCAGTAAAATATTGTTTTCTTGAGTAATTTTGGCAATGCCTTGTAAAATATTAGCATCATAAAAATGCATACCACCAGCACATTGCAACATCGGCTCAATAAAAACCCCTGCAAGTTGCTGTTTGTTTTTACTCACAAAATTAGCAAAAAAATCAAGATCATTTTGCGAGGTTGGCAGTGGCAAATTGAAATTTCTCAATAACAAATTTTTAAACTTTTTATGCATACCGTGCTGTAAATCGGCCAAAGACATCGCTCCCGTGGTGTCTCCGTGATAAGAATTGGCAAAACTTACGAAATATTTTTTTGAAGTTTGTTTTTGATTATAAAAAAATTGCCAAGCAATTTTCATAGCAACCTCAATAGCCGTCGAGCCAGAATCAGAGAAAAAAACCGCATCCATATTGGTAAATTGGCAAAGCCGATAAGATAGTTTATAGGTTTGCTCATTAGCAAAACCTGCCAACATAATGTGCGAGAGCTTTTTTGCTTGCTTCACAAGGCATGCAACCAAGTGCGGGTGTTGATAGCCATGAGCAACCGACCACCAAGAAGAAATGCCATCTAGCAAAATACTACCATCTTCTAAAAAAATTTTGCAACCTTTTGCCTTTTTAACTGGTAGTTGCTGAAGATGGTTTAACATCGGGGTATAGGGTAGCCATAAATTATTGGAGGCAAGCTCAAAATAGTTAGTCATCTTGTTTTATTGCGATTAGAATTAGAACGGGTGCTGTTAGAGCGGTTTAACTCGACAAGAGTGGTCCAAAAACCAGATTTATTTTGCTTAGACATAGCCAAAATAGTGCCAAATCTTTCGCCAAAAATTTTATTAGTCCAATATCCTTGTGGCTTGACAATGCCAACTATTTTTTCTTCGGGCAAATTAAAATCATTCTCTTGTTGATTTTGTAGTTTTCTTTTTTTTCTTTCGGTATTTGATATTACTTCTTCTTTAGCAATAAATAGCTCTTCGTCTGTTTTGGGTATTTTTTTGGTTGAAAAGGGTTTTTTTTTCTTGGTTTTTTTTGTTTTACTTAGCAAAACTTGCTTTTGATTAACTGACGACGATGTTATTAACCAAAATAATAAAATGGCAATAATAACAAGCAAAAACAAAACTATTTGCATATTTTTTTCATTAATTGATAACTTTCATTAAAACCAATCAAAGAATAGGTATCAACAAAATTTTTGGCATTATCTAAAACTGCGGTAATAGTAAAATCTGCTTGTTGTTGCATAGCCTTAATAATATTGATGTCATCGGTTTTGTTGTTGGCCCAAAGCATAGATTGATAAGGAAATAAAACATATTTTTGATTGCCAATTGACAATTCGGCATTGCTGTTGCTAGCAATAATAGCACCCAAAGAAGAGCTTATTTCGTCGCTATCTTCATTAATTTTGGTTACCAAAAAAAATGGCTCCCCTTCTTTTTTGATGTTGCCAGAAGTGCCAATTGGTATAGAGGCGATATAACAAACAATTTTATTGTTGTGATTAATTTTAAAAACACTCCAATCTTGAAATTTTCCTTGCAAGTCTTGTGCCGATGCCGAGAAAATTAAGCTTGAAATTAAGCTTGAAAGCAAACAACTAAACACGATAATGATTTTCTTGAAATAATTTTTCATTTATTTTAATAGTAATTTTTAACAAATATTGTTAATGTTTTTTTATAAACAAACTTGACATTGAAAATATAAAAGGTTAATATTTATGCCAGCAATATGCTAATTGATGCAATAAAACATCAATCACATATAACATTTTATTTACTAAAAATAATTTAACAATTTAATTTTTTGCCTTTTTAATTGTATGCAAAATAACGATTCTGCCATTAACAATAACAACAATATACAGCAAAATCCATCATCTTCTTCTCACGATAATGCATCAATTCAAAACAACGAAGCTCAATCTACTTTATCAAACAACAATTCTGCCCTTCCTCATGCAGAAGAATCTCATCAAAAACACAGCCCATTAGATCAATTTAAAATACATAATTTCGTTGATTTTAAAATCGGCAAACTCGATTTAAGCATCACCAATTCTGCTTTTTTTATGATGCTTTCTACTTTGTTAATCATTGTTTTTTTATTGAAAGCAACCAGCAAAAAACTATTAATTCCTTCAAAAACACAAGTTCTTGCCGAAACTTTATTTAATTTTGTCAACAACATCATCAAAGAAACCATTGGCGAAGAAGGCAAAAAATTCTTCCCTCTAATATTTAGTATCTTCTTATTTATTTTTATGTGTAATGCTTTGGGCTTAACTCCTTACAGCTTTACCTCAACCAGCCAAATTGCAGTTAATTTTGCTTTGGCAACAATTGCTTTTTTAACCATCACTATTTATGCCATCATAAGAAACGGTTTTTCTGGCTTCTTGCATATGTTTTTGCCAAGTGGTGTGCCAGTTTTAATCGCTCCTCTAATTTTTGTTTTAGAACTAATTTCTTTTTTAATCAGGCCAATCACCCTTTCTGTTCGATTGTTCGCCAATATGGTGGCAGGCCATGTGCTATTAAAAGTAATTGCAAGCTTTATTGTTT
>RFXY01000142.1 GCA_009921385.1 Pseudomonadota bacterium | reverse complement strand
TTAATTTTAAAGTTGAAATGGTATCATTATTGTGTAGTGCCAAAGCAATACAAAATAACATTTTATATAATTTAAGCTTAATGCCTTTTTTTCAAATTGCAATATGATTTTACGATTTTTTTATTTAATACTAATCACCCTCACTTCTTGTGTTGCTCGCTATGAAAAACACGGCTATATGTTTGATGCTTATCAAACAAATTTATTACAAAAAAATGTTTCTTCAAAAAGAACGGTTTTAGATTATTTAGGTAGTCCAACGATTTATTTTAAACTCAACAACAAAGAGCATTTTTTATATTTCTCCGAAGAAATTAAGTATTTTCTGTTTTTTAAACCCAAAGCAGTGGATAGAAAAATTTTATTAATCACTTTCGATAATCTTGACACCGTCAAAGATCTAGAGTTTTATAATCTTAACAACGAAAACAAAGATTTTAAATTTAGCAACGAAACTACCAAAATAAAACATAATAATAATTTAGTCGATTATTTTATTGAAAATATTAGCAAATTTGGATCTTAACATCATATGAATTATCAACATTCTTTTCATGTTGGCAATTTTGCCGATTTATTTAAACATTGTGTTTTATGTTGTTGCCTCGATTATTTGCAACAAAAAGAAAAACCTTTACTAGCAATTGATACCCATGCCGGCCTTGGCAAATATCAATTAAATCAACAAAATATTGAGAGCAATCAGGGTGTTTATCGTTTAATCAATCAAGCAAATTTTGTTACAAGTATGCCAAATGTTTTTTGGCAAATATTGGCCAAAATCAACTTAACTTCTGTTGATAATTTAGCCAAAAACCTCCAATTTTATGCTGGATCTTCTTTGTTAATGAAATATATTTTGCAAAAAAAATCAGAAAATTGGCAAATGATTGTAGCAGAAAAAAATCAAGAAACTTATTATCAATTAAAAAGAAATTTTGCTGGTAGTAAAAAAATTTTTACTTATTCTATGAACGGTTTTGATTTGTTAAAAACCAAACTACCGCCATTGCAAAAAAGATGTTTAGCCTTAATCGATCCGCCATACGAAAAAATCAACCTTCCCATCAGTCTCGACTATCAAAATAGTGTTTTAGCTCTAAAAGAAGCAAAACAAAGATTTGCTAACGGAGTTTATTTATGGTGGTATCCAATCACTTCACAAACCGAAATTTTAGCAAAAACTATCGATGAAATTAAAAAATTAAATTTTACCGAAATTATGCAAGTTAATATTGGCATTAACAATTTTATTCTTGGCAATAAAATGCAAAAATGCGGTATGTTAATTATCAATCCGCCCTACTCTTTAAAAGAACAACTCGATTATTTTTTACCCAACTTATTAGCAAAATTAACAGATAAAGATTTTGAATATAAAACAATTTTGATCTAAATTCCCCTTCTTTTGGTGCGGAGTGGTAAGTAGTTCTCGGTGTAAAATTCCCCTTCTTGCAGAAGGGGTGGCCGCGATAGCGGACGGGGTAGTGTCGGCAACACACGGTAAGATCTCTTCGAAAAAACATCTGCGATCGGCTACAAACACTACCCCGTCGACCTTGCGGTCGCCACCCCTTCTACAAGAAGGGGAATTTTGCACCGCATTCGATCTAAATTTCCCTTCTACAAGAAGGGGAATTCAGATCGAAGTGTGGTATTTATTTATGGAATTGGTATTAAATCGTCAATAGTAATACTTTCTGTCAATAAAAAATCGCCAACTTTTGTTCTGGTTAATTGGCTAACAAAGCCACAAATATTAAGCTTGGTGCATAAATCATAAGCCAAAGTTCTCACATAAGTTCCTTTACTGCATTCTACCATAAATTCGGCAGAGTCATAACTATAACTTAACATTTGTAAAGAAAAAATTTCTATTTCGCGTAAAGGAGTAGCAAAATCAACCCCTGCTCTTGCGAGTTGATAGGCTCTTTTGCCATTGATTTTGAGGGCAGAAAATTTAGAAGGTTGTTGCTTGATTTTGCCAACAAATTTTGGTAAAAATTGCATAATTTGCCAAGCAGAGGCTCTGTTTTGACTGGTTTTTACCACTTTTCCTTCGCAATCATCGGTATCGCGAAACTCACCAAAAGTTATGGTAAAAAGATATTGTTTTTTGGCATCCATCATATTTTGAGAAGTTTTGGTAGCCTTATTTAAAGCAACAGGCAAAACTCCGCTAGCAAAAGGATCAAGTGTGCCACCGTGACCAACTTTTTTTGCTTTAGTTAATTTTTTAATTATTGCCACGACTTTTGCAGAAGAAAAACCAATTGGCTTGTTGATATTAAGCCAACAATTTGCATTTTCTAAACTCATTAATCGATAATTTTTTGACCAGTGCTCGCCCAATCGGCAACAAAAGTTGCCAAACCATTGGCAGTGAGCGGATGCTGGACTAGTTGCATAAAAACTTTAGCAGGTAAAGTTGCCACATCGGCCCCCATTTTGGCAGTAGCAGTTATATGAATTGGATGCCTTACTGATGCAACCAAAACTTGGGTGGTAATTTGTGGATAGTTGCTAAAAATTTGCACAATTTCAGAAATAAGCTCAAGACCATCTTGCCCAATATCGTCTAATCTGCCAACAAATGGAGACACAAAAGTTGCTCCAGCTTTTGCTGCCAACAAGGCTTGAGAGGCAGAAAAACATAAGGTTACATTGGTTGATATTTGTTTGTCGGAAAAATAACGACAAGCTTTTAGACCATCGAGAGTTAAAGGCAGTTTGATGCAAACATTTTTGGCTATTTTGCTTAATTCAACACCCTCTTTTATCATTTGTGCATATTCGACAGAAGCAACCTCGGCACTTACTGGCCCTGCAACTATATTGCATATTTTGGCGATCGTTTCTTTAAAATCGCCACCAGATTTGGCAATAAGAGTTGGGTTGGTAGTTACACCATCAATTAAGCCATAAGAAGAAATTTGGATAATTTCGTTAATGTCGGCTGAATCAAGAAAAAATTTCATAGCTATTGAATGGTTATTTAAAAAAAATATTTAACAAAATATTGGATTTTTTTTGATTATTTCCAAAAAAAAATCCAACTATCTTTTGCGATAGGTTTGACCTTTTCTGGCTTTTTTGTAGCCGTATTTTTTTCTTTCAACTACTCGGGAGTCTCTGGTTAAGA
>RFXY01000141.1 GCA_009921385.1 Pseudomonadota bacterium | reverse complement strand
TTATTTACTTTTTTTGAAACAAGGCGGTTGAAAAACCTTGTTTCAAGATACTAAATTATTTTTTGCAATAATTTATTGGCAAAAACTATCTGTGCCAAGCTATAAACCGCCAAAGATAGCACCAGTAGCCACAAAAATTGTGTTTGCATATTTTCTGTAAGTAAAAACCAGCTAGCCAAAAAATGAAAAGTTATAGGCAAGAAAGTGAGTTGAATAATTAGAAAAAAGAAAATAGTTTTCAAAAAAAGATTGTTTTTTATTTGCGATAATTGCCAAATTTTGGTATGGCTATGTTTTGTATGCAACAAATCGCTCAGCAAAAAAGACAAAAAGTTGATAAAAAATAAATGTGATAACCAAAACACAAAGCTATTATAGTTAAGGTGATATTGATTTAAACCAAGTAAAATAATTAAAAAGCCAACAGTTGCTAAGCTTAATAACAAAGAAATTAGCTTAAAATGTTGTGTTTTTGTGATGCAAAAAACACTGTAAAAAATAAGTAAAGAGCCCAAGATAATAAAGGCTTGACCAAACCAATAATTTTCTAAATTAAAACCAAAAACATTGTTAATTATTTTGTGAGATAAAAAAATTGCCAACAAGCTTTTGACAAAAACTCCTTCTGCTAAAAATATTTTACTTAACCAGCTTTTAGTTTTTATTTTATAAAAATATTGCCAAAAAGGTAAAAATTTCATAATAATGACCACAAGAAAGATTAAAAAAAATAAATTACCAAGCCAAGGTTTGTGAGAAAAATGCAAATTTTGCCAGTAATTAGTGATGTTGACATCATCAAAAATCACAAACATTAAAAGAAAAGCAAACAATAGCAACACTGAGCTCGCCACATTAAAACAATAATTATGAAAATTAAAACATCTAATTTGTTTGCTTTTATCGAAAGAAACAATTGCTAAACAACCTAAGCTATACACTTCGATAAATAAATATAGTTTAAACAAATGATGAGTGGTGATAATGCCTATGATATTAAAAAAATTTACCAAAATTAGAGCATAAAAATAGGGATGTTGTTTTTCTGCTAAATTTTTGATAAGTGTTTTGCGATAAAACAATAAAATTACTAAATAAATTGCGGTGATGATTAGTAAAATCAAAATATTTAGGGCATTTAAATTGCCTAAATAATTAATTTTATCTAGAATTTCTATGTGATTAGAGGCGAAAAAAGCAGGCAACAAACACAACAAAATCAACAATGCAGAAGAAAAACAAATAACCGAAGTTAAAAAAGCAATATTTTTATAAGTTAAAAGCAAGCACACTAATGCTCCAACTAATGGAGCATAATAGAGATAATAAAATAATTGTTGCAGATTAATTGGTGACATTAATTTTTTAATTAACTTTCTGCTGTTGCATTAAATTAATAAACTGTTGAAACAGATAAAAGCTATCATCTGGACCAGGAGAACTTTCGGGGTGATATTGCACCGAAAATGCTGGTTTATCGATAAGTTCTATTCCTTCTATGGTGTTGTCAAACAACGAAATGTGGCTCACCTTAACATTATTTGGTAAAGAAGCAGGATCGACACAAAAACCATGATTTTGACTGGTAATTTCAACTTTATTGTTGTTAAGATTTTTGACAGGATGATTTGCCCCTCTGTGGCCTTGTGCCATTTTGATGGTTTTTGCCCCAGTTGCCAAAGCCAACAATTGATGCCCTAGGCAAATACCAAACAAAGGAATTTTTTTGTTAAGAATTTCTTGAATAACTGGCAAAGCATATTCTGCGGTGGCTTTTGGGTCGCCAGGGCCGTTAGATAAAAAAACTCCATCTGGTTGATGGCTGATGATTTCGGCAAAAGTGGTATCGGCAGAAACTACGATAACCTCGCAATCAAGTTGAGTGAGGCATCGTAAAATATTGAGTTTTGCCCCATAATCTATGGCGACAACTTTATATTTTGTTGATTTTTTTTGTTGATATTGATTGTTTTGTTGTAGCCAAGTGCCTTCTTGTTGCCATTGATAAGTGGTTTTTTGACTAGCCAGCAAAGCCAATTCGGTGTTGTTTAGGTCGGATTTTTGTTGTAATTGTTTTGTGATGTCGGAAATGTTGATGTTTTCTAGGCTTTCGGCATAGCAAATTGCCACAGTGCTAGCTTTTTCTTGTCTAATTTTTTGAGTGATGGCACGAGTATCAACCCCGCTAATGCCAGTGAGTTGTTGACCGATGAGCCAATCGTTGAGATGCTGTTGCGAGCGATAATTAGAAGGATTGGTAATTTGTTGACTAATAATTAGGCCTTTTGCCATGGTTTTTTTGCCTTCGATATCAGATGAATTGGTGCCAACATTGCCAATATGCGGAAAGGTGAAAGTGATAATTTGACCAGCATAAGAAGGATCGGTAAGAATTTCTTGATAGCCTGTGATGGAAGTGTTAAAACAAATTTCGCCAAAAACAGTGCCACAAATTCCTATGCCAAAGCCATAAAAAATGCTACCGTCTTTAAAAACTAAAAAGGCATTTTTGCTAAAATTTTTCTGATAATTTTTATTTTGTTGCAAACCAAAAATTGCATTATTTTGCATAACAGATTGATTAGTGTTTATAATATAATTGGTAATATTTTAACAACAAAAACTAAAATCTGCAACAACTAAAATTGCCTTCATAAAATATTTATTAAAACTTTATTTTTTCAATAAACCGCCAATATTTTTCACAAATTCTGCAACCGCAATGGTTTGCTGTTCTTGATTGCCTAAACCACGTATGGTGATGGTTTTTGTTTCTTGCTCTTTGGCACCAACAATAACAATGAAAGGCACTTTTTGCAAAGAGTGTTCGCGAATTTTGTAGGTGATTTTCTCGGCAGAAAAATCGGACTCAACCCTGATATTTGCTTGTTTTAATTGCTCTAAAACAGTTGATGCATAATCGTCGTAAACATTAGAAATAGTGGCAACCACAACCTGCACTGGCGATAGCCAAAGCGGTAATTTTCCAGCATAATTTTCAATTAAAATGCCAATAAATCTTTCTAAACTACCTAAAATTGCTCTATGCAACATTACTGGTCGTTTTTTGCTTCCGCAAGAGGCGATATATGAAACATCAAGCCTTTCTGGTAAGACAAAATCAACTTGTAAGGTTCCGCATTGCCATTGTCTTTTTAAGGCATCAACCAAAGTAAATTC
>RFXY01000015.1 GCA_009921385.1 Pseudomonadota bacterium | reverse complement strand
TTAGATCTTCTTTTATTATAACCAATCACAAACTAACAAGCAAGATTTTTTATTGCCTTATTATTTTTTTAACTGAAAAATCAATTTAAATTGCAAAATAAATGTTGTATTTAAAAAAAATAGTTAATTAACTATATGCAAAAAAACTGCTTTATATAAGCATCAATTTGGCTTCGGCAAGCACAGTCCAACAAAGACAAAACCGCACAACCTAAAAAATATTTTATGGTGTTGAATTTTTACTCAACACCATAAAATTCTTCGCCAATGGCAATTTCGGGGCGATTGTTGGCAACCCGCCACTGGTTGGTGTCGCGAAGAGAATAGATGCAACCGCAATATTCTTGCTTATAAAATTCTTCTTGCTTGGCTATTTCATACATTCTGCTAGCTCCGCCGTGCTTTCGCCAGTTGTAGGACCAGTAAGTGAGGTTGGGATAATTTTTGGCAGTTCGTTGCCCGCAATCGTTGATTTGCTCCATATTTTTCCAACGAGAAATACCAAGAGACGAGGTAAAAATATCAAAACCGTTTTCGTGGGCATAAAGGGCGGTTCGCTCAAACCTCATATCAAAACATTTGGTGCATCTCTCGCCCCTTTCTGGAGAGTTTTCTAGGCCTTTTGCTCTGGCAAACCAATTTTGCACATCGTAATCGGCATCGATAAATTTGATGTTGAGTTTTTCAGCAAATCTAATGTTTTCTTCTTTGCGAATTAAATATTCTTTTTTAGGATGAATATTGGGATTATAAAAAAAGATAGTAAGATCAATATTTGAAGCCAGAATTCGTTGCATTAAATCTCCAGCACAAGGCGCACAACAGCTATGCAACAAAACCTTATTATTTTTTGCTTCGGGCGGTAAAGTGAGCAGATAGTTTGAATCAATAGACATATAGACTATTTTTGTTGACTTATTTCGGCTAAAAATGCCAAATCAAGAGTTGAAGCTTGGTGCAATTCTTTAAATTGAGCAGGAGTGCCAAGATAACGAAGTTTGCTTGCATGCAACACCCCAATTTGATTGCAAATTTCATCGATATCAGATAAAATATGCGAGCTAAAAAAGATGGTTTTGTTTTTATTGCGGTAGTCGAGCAACTCTTTTTTAAGAGCGATTCTTGCCAAAGGATCAAGCCCTGACATTGGCTCATCAAGAATAATTAAATCGGCACCCGACAAAAAAACTGCTAGCAAGCCAAGTTTTTGGGTCATACCTTTAGAATATTTAGCAATTTTTTCGTGCAAAACCTGATAAGATAAATCGAGATTTTGACAGATTTTATAAGCCTCAACTTCGTCAACTTTACATTGATAAAAACTCAACACAAAATTAAGAAATTCAAAACCAGTTTGATAAAGAGCGGGCTGAAATTTTTCGGGCAGATAACAAACTTTTGCTCTAGCTTCTGGCAAAACTCGAGACTTGCCAAAAATTTCAACCTCGCCCATATCTTGGTCGAGCAAATCGAGAATAATTTTGATAAGAGTGGTTTTGCCCTGCCCGTTTAAACCAATAAAGCCAAAAATTTGGTTTTGTTGCACAGAAAAATTAACATCATCAAGCACCGATTTGTTAAAAGCCTTGCTAATGTTAGTAATGCATAAAGGAGTTTCTGCCGACATTGTTATTTTGCTAATAATTGTTGCAGTTCTTGCGATTGAAACATTTCTTTGATAATATCGCAACCACCAATAAATTCACCATTAACATAGAGTTGAGGAATGGTCGGCCAATCAGAAAAATCTTTGATGCCTTGGCGAATGTCGGGGTTGGTTAACACATTAACATCGACAAACTCAACATTGAGATTTTTTAAAATTTGCACAACCACAGCCGAAAAACCGCATTGCGGAAAATCTTTCGTGCCCTTCATATAAAGAACCACCTTGTTTTGCTGAATAGTTTGCTCTATTTCGTGAAAAATGTTATTAGACATAGTTTTTTAAATTAATTTTCGAATTTAATTTCAACTTTGGTGATTTTTTTGTTTAACAAAACCAAAACTTCCGAAGTGATATCGAGATGCTCTTGAAAATAAATTACTTGCGAAGACGGAAAGATAGCATCTATTTGTTTTTCTTTAGAAAGATCGGCAACCACTGCTTTCATAGCATCGTTCACTTTGCCCATGGCATCGAGAGAAGCATTTTTGAGTGAGTTTTGTTTTTTATCAACAAAATTTTTGAGATTATCAACTTTTTCTTCGAAAGCTTTGCTTTCTTTTTCGAGAGTTTCTTGGCTAGCGATGTTTTTTTTATCTTGTAATTTTTTTTGCTCTGCCATTAAAGAGGTTTGTTTTTTATTAATTTCGGCTTCGTAGGCGATTTTCTTTTTTTCAATTTTCTTTTGAATATCAATAACGGCTACTGCTTCTTGAATGATTTTATCGGTATCAAGAATTGCAATTTTATGATTAGCAAAACTTTGCTTAGCAACAAATAAACAAAAAATTAAAAATAAAGTATTGAGAGTTTTTTTCATATTTTAATTGCAAAAAGAATATTATTAGATAAAATTTTAGCCGAAACTATTAAAAAGCACTGTAACAGTGCCTAAAAATGATTTTTAGATTAAAATATTAAAACAAACATCATTAATTGCAAACTTTAATTTTATTTTTTACTCATAATGTCAAAAAACACAACTATACCAACAAGCTCAACCAAACCAACTCAACAACAAGCTCAAGATGCAGTTAAAACACTCATCTCTTGGGCAGGAGACAACCCAAACCGCGAAGGCTTGCTTGAAACTCCCAAAAGAGTTGTCAATGCTTATCTTGATTTTTTTTCTGGCTACACACAAGATCCAATAAAGGTTTTAGGCAAAACTTTTGAAGAAGTTGGTGGCTACAACGACTTGGTTTTAATCAATAACATTCGAGTAGAATCGCATTGCGAACACCATATGGTGCCAATTATTGGGCAAGCTTTTGTTGCATATTTGCCCAATAACAAAGTGGTTGGCATCAGCAAAATTGCTCGTTTGGTCGAAATATTTGCCAAAAGATTACAAACTCAAGAAACCATGACCGCCCAAATTGCCAACACTATCAACGAAGTTCTTAATCCCAAAGGTGTAGCAGTGTTAATTGATGCTTTTCACCAATGCATGACCACCAGAGGAGTGCACAAAACCGAGGCCTCTACGGTTACTTGCACTTTTTTGGGGCAGTTTCAGACCGATAAAAATCTAGAAACTCGCTTTTTCAATATGATTAAGAAATAATTTTATGCTTCTCACAACTCACCACAAAATTATTCTTGCCTCAACTTCTGCTGTTAGACAACAAATTTTACAATCTGTGCAATTGCCTTTTGTTGCCGTCGCTCCAAATGTTGATGAAGATAAATTAAAAAAACAACTAAATATCTCTTGTCCGCTAAAACTTGCTTTGGAGCTTGCCAAAGCCAAGGCTTTATCGATTGCCAAACAACATCCCGATGCCTACATTATTGGGGCAGACCAAGTTTGTGCCTTGGGCGATTCTTTTTTAAACAAAGCCAAAACTCAACAAGAGGCTGTGTTGCAACTCAATGCTTTATCGGGCAAAACTCACACTCAAAACAACGGTTTTGCGGTGGTGCATCAGCATAAAGTGGTGTTTTCGCACTCTGCCAAAGTGAGCCTTACTATGCAAAAACTATCGTTGGCTAGCATTAAAAAATATGTCGAGTCCGACAATCCAGTTGGCTGTGCTGGTAGCTACAAATATGAGTCTTTAGGGAAACATTTATTTAGCCGAGTAAACGGCAATTATTATGCGGTTTTGGGCCTAAATATTCAGCCTTTACTCAACTTTTTTTACACAGCAAAAATCATTACTTTTTAAATTATGAATCACGATCTAATTTTTAGCTTTCTTACTTTATCGTTTCTAGAAATTATTTTAGGCATCGATAACCTAATTTTTATTGCTTTGGTGGTTAGCAAATTGCCCAACCAATACCGCAAATCCGCTCGGGCTTTTGGCTTAATTTTAGCTTTCATCATCAGGGTTATAATGCTTTTCACTTTATCTTGGGTGATGACTCTCACCGAGCCTTTATTTTTCGTAGCCGGCCTGCCTTTTTCTTTTAAAAGCCTGTTGCTAATTTTAGGGGGCTTGTTTTTAATTGGCAAAAGCGGTCTCGAAATTTATTCTGATATCGCTTGCAAAGAACACAAACCAAAAGAAATTAAAGTGGCTCATAGTTTTTTTATGGCAATCGCTCAAATTACTTTAATTGATTTTGTCTTTTCTTTTGATTCGATCATTACCGCCGTTGGTATGACGAGCAACATTTCTATCATTGTTGCGGCCGTGGTGGTTTCGATGATTGTGATGTTTTTAGCTTCCGAAAAAATCAGCTACTTTTTGGCAAATTATCCATCTTTAAAAATTGTCGCTTTAACCTTCATTTTTATGATCGGTGTTATTTTGGTTTCTGATGGCTTGAATCTTAAAATTTCTAAAAACTATTTATATTTTTCACTATTTTTTACTTTGGCAGTTGAATCATTAAACATCGTTGCTAGAAAAAGAAAAAATTCTCATTAATTTTTTATGTCTAAACCAACTATTGCTGTTGTTGGCAGTGGCATTTCTGGCCTATTTTCTGCCTATTTTTTGTCGCAACACTATCAAGTCACTTTATTTGAACAAAACAACTATTATGGCGGGCATTCTAACACTGTTAGCATCAATTATAACGGCCTAAACATCGATGTCGATACTGGTTTTATTGTTTTTAACCAGCAAACTTATCCTAATTTTTTGCAATTTTTAGCCTTGCTTGATGTGGCTTATCAGCCAAGCAAAATGTCGTTTGCTGTGCAAATTTTAAATGGGCAAAAAACTTTGCTCGAATATGCCGGAACCAATTTTGCTGGCATTTTTGCCCATAAAAAAAATTTTTTTAATTGGCGATTTTTGTTGATGCTTACCGAAATCGTGCGGTTTAATAAAGTTGCTTTACAAGTTTTGCAAAATAAAACCGGTTTTGACTATTCTTTATCGCAATTTTTGCAAGATCACAAGTTTTCAAATTATTTTTGCCAGCACTATTTGTTTGCCATGGCATCTGCCATTTGGAGCACCGAAATCAATCAAATTGGCAACTATCCTGCCAAAAGTTTTATACAATTTTTTTATAATCACGGTCTACTTACCATCAACAATCAACCGCAGTGGCACACTATTTCTGGTGGCTCCAAACAATATGTCGCCAAGGCTCTTGCCAAAATCAAGCAAAATGGTGGCTTACTTCGTTCAGAAAAAGTTTTAGAAATTAACTTTGACAGCACAAAACAACAGCACTTAATTAGCACCAAAAACGGTATTTACTCTTTTGATAAAGTGGTTTTGGCATGCCATGCCAACGAGGCCTTAGAAATTACCAAAAATCTCTCAACACAACAAATTGATGTGCTAAAAAACTTTTCTTACCAAAAAAATTTAGCAGTGTTGCACAAAGATAGCTCTGTGATGCCAAAAAGCAAAAAAGCTTGGGCGAGCTGGGTGTATAGTAGCGATCTTGCCAATTCTAGAGAACTTTCGGTGAGTTATTGGATGAATAATTTACAAAATATTTCAAGCAAACATCCACTTTTTGTCACTCTCAACCCTCATCAAAAAATTGCTAAACACCATATTTTTGCTTCGATCACCTATCACCACCCAATATTTAACCAACAAGCCTTGCTCGCTCAACAGCAAATACCAGCAATTCAAGGGCAAAACAATCTTTATTTTTGCGGAGCCTACCAGCGATATGGTTTTCATGAAGATGGTGTTTTTTCGGCTCTGCAACTTCTCAACCAACTCAATGTTTATGCTCCTTGGCAACAATAGTGCTTTTTTGGTTTATGCAAAAATTATGCATAAAAGATTTTTGCCGGTAGTCAATATCTTTTTTTATAAAGTTTTTTATGTGTTGTTGCCAATAAAAAATTTATCTTCTATCAAAAATCGTTTTTTTTCTCACAATAAATTCAATGTATTTAGTTTTTACGATCGCAATTATGGCAAAAAAAATTCGCAAAGCCCAGTTTTGTGGCTAGAAGAGATTTTGCAACAACATAATTTGCAACAAGAAGTTGCTAACATTTTTCTACTTACCCATCCGAGTATTTTTGGCTATGCTTTTAATCCTGTAAGTTTTTGGTTTTGTGTTGATAAAAATCAGCAACCAGTGGCGATTTTAGCAGAAGTCAACAACACTTTTGGCGAACATCATTGCTATTTGTTGTTTAATGAAAATCATCAGCCGATTGATAAAAATCAGCACTTGTCGGCAAATAAACATTTTTATGTGTCACCATTTTTTTCGTTAGAAGGCAAATATTTTTTTAATTTCGCATTTGCCCCGCCACATATTTCGGCCACAATCGATTATTTTTTAACAGAAAAAATGCTAGCCACCAGCTTGCATAGCTATAAAATGCAAGAATTTAACAGCAAAAATAGCTTTCTTGCTTTGTGTTTTATGCCCCTAATGTTTTGTAAAGTGATTTTTTTAATTCACTGGCAAGCAGTGAAAATTCTGCTAAAAAACATCAAATACATCAAAAAACCACCACAAAACAAAGAAAAAATCACCATCGTTAATAAAAAAGATTTTTGATATTATCGAATTATTTTGAGTCAATTCCCCGCACTAACGAAGGAGTGCCCGCGATAGCAGGCGGGGTAGTGTAGGCAAGCGGTTCTCGGTCAGAATTCCCCTTCTGCAGAAGGGGTGGATTTTCGCATAAGTGCAGCTTATGCGAAAAGACCAAGGTAGTGTTGGAAGACGATCGCCGATTTGGTTTTTAAAAAGATCTTACCGTGGCTTGCTGACACTACCTTGGTCTTTTTTTGCTATCGAAAAAAAATCCACCCCTTCTAAAAAAGGGGAATTTTGCACCGCATTCGATCTAAATTTCTCTTCCACAGGATGGGGAATTTAGATCGAAGTGCAGTATTTATTTGTGGAAATGGTATAATAACATTCTAACAAAATATTTTTGAGATAAAAACTTTAAAAAATGAAAGCTGTATACCAATACAGCTTGAGGCTTTTTTATACAAAAAGTAGTCGCGCTATCGCAACGACAGGTTTTTAGCCAAAAAGATGAAGTTAGAATGTTATTATAAACTTTGTTTGCTAAAATAAAGTATCTGCCACGATTGCTTTTCAAGGCCGAGTTTTAAATAAATTTCTGCTAATCGGCTATATGCTTCTGCGGTTTGTGAGGTTTGTGGATAGTCGTTAATAACTCTCTGAAAATTGCCAATTGCTCCAACAAAATTATTGTTTTTAATTTGATATCTGCCAATTGCCATTTTAGAGGCGGTGAGATGTTCGTAGGCAAATTCGAGTTTTTCTTTGGCATCGTCAACATAAATAGAATTTGGATATTGAGCGATTAATTGTAAAAAAATATTGGCAGATTCAAAAGTATCTTCTTGTGAGCGATAAATGTTAGGTATTTTTTCGTGATAACACAAGCCCTGCAAATACAGCATATAAACAGCATATTGATTGTCGGAGTGTGCTTGTAAAAAATCTTGAGTTATTTGCAAGGTTTTGGCTTTTTCATTGGCTCGATAATAGGCATAAGCAGACATAGTTTTCGCTTTAATTGCCCAAGGTGAAAACGGGAAAGATTCTTGTATTTGCTCGAATTTTTCACCTGCTTCTTTAAAATCGTCGTTTTGCAGGTTTTTATAGGCTTGGTGATAAAGAGTAAACAAAGAATTATCTGGTTTTTGATGCTGGCAAGAAAAAGTTATCGCCAGCAATAAAAACAGTAAAATAAATTTTAATTTCATTGTTATGAAATTTTTCTTACATCAATTAAATGACCGTAAATACCAGCCGCAGCTGCCATTGCTGGGCTCATTAGGTGAGTTCTGCCTCCTCTGCCTTGCCTGCCTTCAAAGTTGCGGTTTGAAGTGGCCGCACATCTTTCGCCAAATTGCAGTTTGTCGGCATTCATCGCCAAACACATCGAACAACCTGGTTCTCGCCACTCAAAACCAGCAGAAATAAAAATTTTATCTAAACCTTCTTGCTCTGCCTGCTCTTTTACCAAGCCCGAACCGGGCACAACCATAGCAAGTTTAATGTTTTTGGCGATTTTTTTGCCTGCCACCACTTGGGCGGCCGATCTGAGATCTTCGATTCGACCATTGGTGCAAGAGCCGATAAACACTTTATCGATAGTTATTTCTTGCAAAGAAGTGCCCGAAACTAACCCCATATATTCAAGCGATCTTAACACCGCTTCTTGCTTAGATTTGTCGGCAAAATCAGAAGCAAAAGGCACATTAGCAGTAATTGGCAAGGCATCTTCTGGGCTAGTTCCCCAAGTTATTTGCGGGGCAATGTCGCTAGCATTGAGAATAATTTTTTTATCATAAAAAGCACCTTCATCAGAAGACAAAGAAAGCCAATATGCAACAGCTTGTTGCCAGTGCTTGCCTTGCGGAGCAAAAGGTTTGTTTTTTAGATAGTCAACAGTGGTTTGATTAGGAGCAATCAGTCCCGCCCTTGCCCCTGCTTCAATTGACATATTGCAAACCGTCATTCTGCCCTCCATAGAAAGGCTTTCAATGGCCGACCCTGCATATTCAATAACAAAACCAGTTGCTCCTGCGGTGCCGATTTGGGCGATGATGGCTAAAATAATGTCTTTAGCAGTGCAACCAAGTGGCAATTTACCATCAACTTGCACCAACATATTTTTGGCTTTCTTTTGAATAAGTGTTTGAGTGGCCAAAACATGCTCAACTTCAGAAGTGCCAATGCCAAAAGCCAAAGCACCAAAAGCTCCGTGGGTAGAAGTGTGGCTATCACCACAAACAATAACCATACCAGGTTGGGTAAAGCCCTGCTCGGGGCCAACAATATGAACCACCCCTTGTTTTTTGCTGTCGAGATCAAAATATTGAATGCCGAATTCTTGGCAGTTTTGCTCTAGAGTTTCAACTTGCAACCTTGAAGTTGGCTCGGAAATGCCCTTGCTACCTTTGCCCCGATCGGCAGAAGTGGTTGGCACATTATGGTCGGCAACCGCAAGATGATTTTTGGCATTGCGAACTTTTCTTTTTGTAAACCGTAAACCTTCAAAAGCTTGTGGAGAAGTTACTTCGTGAATTAACTGCCTGTCAACATAAAGCAAACTATTGTTGCCATCGTCTCTAATTAAATGTTGATGCCAGATTTTATCGTATAAAGTTTGTGGATTGTGTTTCGTCATAAAAAGCAGTTTTATAATTGTGTTAAAATATTTGCACTAAATTGATAGTTGCCAATCACCAATTGCACATCATCGCAATCTTCGAGTAAATCGACCATTTTGAGAATATTTTTTGCCAAATCGAGATCATCAATATTAATGTAATTAGTGGCTTGCCAAGTGAGTTTAGCAGAAGAAGCATTGTGATAAAGAGCAAGCAAAGCATCGCGAGTGCCAATAAAATTTTCGGGAGTGGTAATGATAAGATGCGATTGCTCTTGTGACTCAACCTCGGTTGCCTTAAATTCGAGAGCTTTTTCAAACATTTCTTTTTCACTTGCAACTTTTGCCTCAAATTCAATCAAGCCAATTTTGTTAAACATAAAACTCACCGAGCCAGTTTCGCCAAGGCTCCCGCCCATTTTGGTGAAAATACTTCGCACTTCACTGGCGGTGCGATTACGATTGTCGGTGAGAGCCTCAACAATAATAGCAACCCCACCAGGAGCATAACCTTCGTAGCGAATTTCTTCAAAATTTGAGGTGTCGGCACCTAAAATTACTTTTTTGATAGTGGCATCTATGCGATCTTTGGGCATATTGTTGTTTCTGGCCTCGATGATGGCATTTCGTAGTCGGGCATTAAAATTGGGGTCGGGCTGACCAGTTTTGGCCGAGACCGCGATTTCTCGAATTAACTTGGTAAAAACTTTTGCTTTTTTTGCATCTTGTGCCCCTTTGCGATGCTTGATATTTGCAAATTGCGAATGCCCTGCCATAGAATTTTTAAGATTTTATTGGAAAAGAAGCCCCGTTTTGTAGATCGGCAAGTATTTGCAAAAATTTGTCAGAAGTTAAATTTTCGCAATAATCATCGTTAATTTGCACCACAGGAGCATTAACACAAGCCCCCAAACATTCTACCTCTTTAATGGTAAAAAGATTGTCGATGGTGGTTTGATCGAGATCGATGCCGAGTTTTGCCTTACAATCGGCAATAATTTGATCGATGCCCCTTAACATACAAGGGGTGGTTTTGCAAAACTGCAACAAATATTTGCCGATGGGCTTAAGATTATACATTGTGTAAAAACTCGCCACCTCATAAACCCTAATTTCTGGCACCTCAACCAAATTAGCAACACAAGAAATGATATCTTTTGAAACCCAATTATCGTTTTGTCTTTGAGCTAAATCAAGCAAAGGCATAATGGCAGATTTTTTTCTGTCTGATGGATATTTTGCCAGAATTTCGGCAACTTTAGCGGTGTTTTGTGAATTAAATTGAAAAGTCATGGTTATTTAACATTGCGCCAAACGGCTTTTTTGGCAATTAACAATAAAACAAAAAGGATGAGTAAAAATAGCATTGAGCGAATACCCATTTTCTTTCTGTGCTCGGTTTCTGGCTCGGCCGCAAACTGCAAGAAATTTACCACATCAATTGCCATTTGCTCTTTGGTGGCATAGGTGCCATCTTTATATTCAATTTGCCCATCTTCAACCAAAGGTGCCGGCATAGAAATTTGCCTGCCTTCAAAATATGGGTGATAGCTTTTGCCAGAAGCCAACTCAAAACCATCGGGGGCTTGTTGATAGCCTGTGAGTAGCGAATAAACATAGTTGGCTCCGTCGTGCCGTGCTTTTATAATTAAAGAAAGATCAGGCGGATAAGCACCGCCATTGGCAGATCGGGCGGCTTGTTCGTTGGCATATGGGCCAGTGATTTTATCGGAAGGCAAGCCAGATCTTTCAAACATTTCGCCATCGTCGTTTGGGCCGTCGCTCACTAAATATTCAGAAGCGATTTGCTTGATTTCGGTGTCGGTAAAACCAATGGTGGCTAAATTGCGGTAAGAAACCAGTTTTAAACCATGACAAGCCGAGCAAACCTCTTTATAAACCTGATAACCTCGTTGAGCAGAGGCACGATCGAACCTACCAAAAATGCCATCAAACTCCCATTTTTGTTGCTTTGCTGGCAGTGCCGAAGTTGGAGAAACAGCAGTGCTAGCAGTGGCTGAGTTAAAAATAAATAGTAAAAACAAAAGATGATATATTTTCATAACCGATTAATGCTGTTGTTTGTAATGCTGATCGATTGATTGCGGTAATGGCAAAGTTTTTTCAAATTTCGGCAACAATGGCAACACCACTAAAAAGTAAGCATAATAATAAAGTGTTGAAAGCCGAGAAGCAATAATATACCAGCCTTCGGCAGGTGCTTTACCAAGCCAGCCCAAAAAGATAAAGTTTAAAATAAAAAGATAGAAAAACTTTTTAAAAAGTGGGCGATAGGCACCAGAGCGAACTGGGCTTTTATCGAGATACGGCAAGAAAAATAGCAAAACTATCGCTCCAAACATCATCAAAACCCCACCAAGTTTGTCGGGAACCGCCCTTAACACAGCATAAAAAGGTAAAAAATACCACTCAGGCACAATATGAGCGGGAGTTACCATTGGATTAGCAGGAATATAGTTGTCGGGATGCCCCAAAGAATTTGGATAGAAAAACAAAAAGTAGCCGAAAACCAAAAAGAAAGCCACAAAACCAACCAAATCTTTGATGGTAAAATAAGGGTGAAAAGCAATGGCATCTTTTTTTGATTTCATCGGCACACCAGTTGGATTGTTAGAGCCAGTTTGATGAAGTGCAATTAAATGTAAAAACACAATGCCTACAATCAAAAAAGGCATTAAAAAGTGCAACACAAAAAAGCGGTTTAAAGTTGGATTATCAACAGAATAACCGCCCCACAGCCAAGTTACAATAGATTCGCCCACAACAGGAATAGCAGAAAACAAGTTGGTGATAACCGTTGCCCCCCAAAAACTCATCTGCCCCCAAGGCAACACATAGCCCATAAAAGCGGTCGCCATAGTAAGCAAGAAAATGATAATGCCAACCCACCACAAAACCTCTCTTGGTGCCCGATAAGAGCCATAATAAAGCCCCCGAGTGATATG
>RFXY01000140.1 GCA_009921385.1 Pseudomonadota bacterium | reverse complement strand
CCCGAGGACGACGGTGATCTGACCCGCCGAGGCCCAAGGCAGGTCCTCAAGCCAGAATTTGCAAAGATATTGTTGGTTTTGTGAAAGCTTTAATCAAAGAAGATGGCACCCCGCAAACTCTCGATTTTATTTTAAACCGATTGGTTGCCGACAATAAAGGCGAATTGCAAAAAGTTTCCTCAAAAGTTAAGGCTCCAATTTTGGGCTTGGTGCCAATTCCGGGGCTATTGATTGATGATGTCGAAATAGAATTTAGCATGGAAGTGCATTCTACCTCGTCAAGTCAAACTCAAAAAGATGCAAAAGAAGATTATAGCACCAAAAAATACAAAAAAGACAACCTTGATCCACAGTTAAAAGAGTGGCTCGATGAAGACACTTTGCAAATTAACGGCAATTTGTCTTCTATCAACAAAACCAGTCGTTCTACTGATAATTCTGCCAAATATCATATTAAAATTTCTGCCAAACAACACCAAGTGCCCGAAGGTATGGCTCGAATTCTGGATATGATGGCTCATTCTATCGGCTCGTTGGTAGATAGTCCTGAAAAAAAATAAATTATGTTTTGGAAAAAACTTTTTTATAAAATAGTTAACAAATTTTGGCAATTTTTTGCCAAAAAAACTCAAAACAAAAGTTTTGATGCCGTTTCTTTTGTTGGAAATTATTTATTGCAAAATTTGCATAATCAGCAAAAAATAAAAATTAAAATAAATGGTGTCGAGATTTCTAAAAATTCATCGTTAGGCCTTAAACCTAGCTTTGTTTCTTCTTATCAAAAAAATAAGAAGCTTTTATCAACTAAATAATTATGTCATGAGAAGAAAACTAAGTTTTATTTCATCAATGCATCCAGCGAGTCAATTACCACAATCTCTAAGGGTTTCAGAATCTGGTGGCGATCAAGATGAAAATTCATCTTCAACTTTAAAACAAAAAGAAAATAAAAAAGATGATGGTGGAAAGCATGTTACTTTTGGAACAACGGAGCATTTTAGTTATACTCAAGATGAAGAAGGGTTCAGCCATAATTGCGACCCATCGAAAATCCCAGCTCCTATTAGAGGTGATAAGTTGCCCTCACCATTGAAAAGCCCTTTGGAAAGCACTATTCTTAAAAGAAGAAGATCGGGCAAAGCAAGATAAACAAATTATAAAATAACTCCTTATGAACGATAATTTTCCTATCATTGTGAGTATGAAAAAATATTCTGCTTACAATTATTTAAGAAATGCTACTATAAAACATCATTTACCTGCCCAAAATTATTATGAATTTAATTGTATTGACAACGGCTTAAATATTGTGTTAAATAACAAATTCGGCTCTTCTATAAGCAATGTTAAGCAAATTCCTCAATATAACGGCGATTTGTGGTTGATAGCGAAAGGTTTTAGCGATCAAACCAAGCAATTTCCGCCAGAATATCAATTTGGTTTGTTTTTTGATTTTAACGAAAAAAAAGGTGAGGGGTTTTTGTTAAATAATTTGATTTTTCATAATGTGTTGGCAACTTTTTTTCAGCCAAAAAGATTGTTTTTATTTGCTTGTTATCAAGGAAAATATGCAGAACAATACTCGCAAAGCATTGCTTGTTTGCAAGAAGTGCACGGCATAGAAGATAAAGCCGATTTTTCTCAACTAAATCAACACTTGTTGCTTTATTTTAAAGCTAGCCACTCTTATAAAATGCCCCTTTCTTTTGACAAAAATCAACAAGCAAAATAGTTATAACATCGATCTAAATTTCCCTTCTTGTAGAAGGGGTGGCGACCGAAGGTCGACGGGGTAGTGTCGGGAGCCGATCTCGGTCAGAATTCCCCTTCTTGTAGAAGGGGTGGCGACCGAAGGTCGACGGGGTAGTGTCGTCAAGCAGTTCTCGGATTACCTCAAAAAAACATCTGCGATCGGCTCCCAACACTACCCCGTCTTTTTTTGCTGTCGCAAAAAAATCCACCCCTTCTAAAAAAGGGGAATTTTGCCCCAGTTTTTTTTATATTTCTCTCACAAAAAGTAGTGCTCGGATATTCCCCTTCTGTAGAAGGGGTGGCGACCGAAGGTCGACGGGGTAGTGTCGGCAACACACGGTAGGATCTCTTCGAAATAGCATTGTGCCGTGTCTCCCAACACTACCCCGTCTTTTTGCATAAGTTTGCACTTATGCAAAAATCCAGCCGACACTACCCCGCACCAATTCGCCCGCCATCTCTTCTACAGAAGGGAAATTCTGATCGATTAAAATTAAATATTCTCTATTACTGCGATTTCTTCTTCGGTGAGTTGATAGAGTTGATAAACCATTTGGTCGATTTTTTTGCTGGTTTGGGCTATGTTGTTTTTGATGGTTGTGGCAGTTTGTATGTCGGTTTTAAAAGCAGAAAACAACGATCGCTCGTCGAAATCTCGTAAATTTTGAGCCTTGGCAAGTTTGATTATTTCTGTTAAAAACTCATCATCGTCAAGGCAATGCCAATTTAAAATTTTGCTATTTAATTTTTGAGGATTGCCGGTTTTTGCTTTTAGATAAGTTAAAAAATCATCGCTAATTTTGGCAATTTGCCGATGCAAATTTAACATATCACAAGCCAAACCAACAAATAGCTCTTGCTCTTGTGCTTATATTTGCGGAATAGGGAGTTGCTCGATAAATATTTTTTTATATCTAAAACCTTTTTCACCAAGACCGCCACCTGCATAAAATTTTTTAAAAGCCCAAGTGCAAACTTTTGAATTTAGCAAGGCAACCAGATATTTTAAATTACTGCCTGTCATTATAAACGAAGTTGCTTCGCAATAAAATTCATTTTCAAAGTAAGTAAAAGATGCATCAGAAACAATTTCTGCCCACACAATCTTTTCTTTTGTAAAATCTTCAACATATGCACAATTGCGAAGGTTTGTCCAGTGATCGCCTTTGTCGGTTCTTTTTTCTAGTTGTGCTTGATATTTTTTGAGATGATTAAAAATTGCAGGATAATTTTTTTCAACCTCAATTCTTGCTCGATCTAAATCGCTCCCCCCTGTGCAGTTCTCGATCTACATCGCTCCCCCCTTGAGGGGGAGCAGAAGCTAGCTTGCTAGCTTCGTGGGGGGTTAAAAAATCATTATGCAAAATCGATGTTGTGATGCAGTCTTCTGACCCCTCCTCCGAAACTACTTTGTAGTTTCGACCCTCCC
>RFXY01000139.1 GCA_009921385.1 Pseudomonadota bacterium | reverse complement strand
ACCCCTCCCCGAAGGCTTCGCCTTCGACCCTCCCTCAAGGGGAGGGTGATTAGATCGAGGAAATATTATCGCCCTAGAATGCGGTATTTAAATGCGATATTTATTTATGTAAATGGTATTAATAATATTTTAATTTTTCTGTTATTTTGCCACGAAAAACCCAGTAAGAAAAAATAGTGTAGGCAATAATGCAAGGCAACACAACAACCGCCCCGGCAAAAATTATTAATAACGATTGTTTGCTAACATTGGTATCTTGAATTAAAATTTTTTCAGGCACAATGAATGGGTAAAAACTATATGCAATACCAACAAAGCAAACCACAAAAATGCCAACGGTTAGTAGCATCGGCAGATAAGAATGTTTATCTTGGGGCAACGGCATTTTTTTTAAAACAGCAAGCAACACAAAAGATAAAAAACCGCCAATTATGGGCATAGGCATTAAATAAAAAAAGTTTGGCAACGAAAACCATTTGTCAAAAATTCTGTCGCTTGTTAAAGGAGTGATAATCGAAATGATGATCATGCCAATTATGGTGAAATATAAAGAGGTGATCGCCATTTTTACTGCTTTTTTTTGTAATTCTTGTTCTGTTTTTAAAATCAACCAACTAGAACCAAGCAAGCAATAGCCAAAGCACAAGCAAGCACCGCAGATGATATTAAAAATTAAAGCATAAATAGAGTTGGCAAAGCCTAAAATGTAAGAACCAAGCATAAAACCTTGCATAAAAGACACAAGAAAAGAGCCGACCGAAAAAACAACATCCCAAGTTGCTTGATGATGATCTTTAGCTTTCGACCTAAAATCAAAAGCCACTCCTCTTAAAATTAAACCGATCAGCATTAGAGTGGTAGGCAAGTAAAGGCTTGTGAGAATTTCGCCATAACTAGCCGGAAAAGCCACAAGCAAAATGCCAACAGCAAGCACCAGCCAAGTTTCGTTGGCATCCCAAAAGGGGCCGATAGAAGAAATCATAAGGTCTTTATCTTTTTTGCTTGCCCTAAACATTAAAAGACCAATTCCCAAATCGTAGCCGTCTAAAATTACATAAATCAGCACCGCCAAGCCGAGCAATATGGCAAAGATAATTGGTAAAAATGATAAAAAAACTTCATTCATAAAAAGCAAAATTTATTGTGTTTTAATGGTGTTAACATTTTTAATATCTTGTCTTGCCATATAAAAAATTACTTTGATAAAAGCAAAAATCAACACAACATAAACCAAGCTATATAAAATCAAGCTAGATAGCACAAATTTTGTTTGCAAATTAGGAGAAACGGCATCGGCTGTGGTAAGCAGGTTGTAGACCAAAAAAGGCTGTCTGCCAATTTCTGTTACATACCAACCTGCAATGGTTGCCACCCAACCAGAAAATGTCATATAAATCATGATAAACAACATAATTTTTGGCTGTGTTTTGTGTTTTAGCAAAAAATAAAGAGCAAAACTGGCGACCACAAGCATCAATAAACCAGTGCCAACCATAATGCGAAAACTATAAAAAACTTGTGCCACTGGCGGATGGTTGGTAAATTCGTTGATGCCTTTAATTTCGGAATCTGCTTTGTGAGTGAGTATAATGCTCGCTAATTTGGGAATTTTAATTTCAAAAGAATTTTTTTGATTTTGGTTATCTACTATGGCAAATAATCGCAGATCTGCTGGTTTTTCGGTGTGCCAAATGCCTTCAATGGCCGCCACTTTGGCTGGTTGATGTTGCAAAGTGTTGATGCCGTGCAGATCGCCCACAAAAATTTGTAGAGGAATGATAAAAAATGCCAAATAAATAGCAAATTTCATAGCCAAATTAACGGCAGAAGAATTATCGTGTTTAATAATTTTATAAGCAGAAATTCCCATAATCAAAAATGCAGAAGTAAGAAAAGAAGCTAAAAGCATATGGCAGAAGCGATAAATCATCGAAGGGTTGAAAATTATTTCAAACCAATTGCCAGCATAAATAATGTTGTCTTTGATGACGAACCCTGCAGGGGTTTGCATCCAGCTATCTAAAACTATAATCCAAAAAGCAGAAATAGTGGTGCCGATTGCCACCAAAAAAGTGGCAAGAGTATGAATTTTGTTTGATACTTTATTAATGCCAAACAACATAATGCCAAGAAAAGTTGCCTCCATAAAAAAAGCAGTAAGAACTTCGTAAGCAAGCAACGGGCCGGCAATGTTGCCAACTTTTTGCATAAACAAAGGCCAATTGGTGCCAAATTGAAAAGACATAGTGATGCCCGAAACAACACCCAAAGCAAAGCAAAGAGCAAAGATTTTTACCCAAAAACGATATAAATTAAACCAATCTTCATTTTTAGTTTGATTGTATTTTATTTTAAAAAATAATAGACACCAGCACAAGCCAATGGTGATGGCAGGAAATAAAATATGAAAAGTAATATTTGTCGCAAACTGTATTCTCGATAAAATAAGATGATCCATATGCTGTGATTTGTTAAAATTACACGAAGATAATACGAAATATAGTATATTTAATTTTTATAAAAAGACAACATAGATTTTGATATGCGACAATTTTTTTTCACAAAGCACTGTCTTATTAAAATTGCTATGGCATTTTATTTTTTCTAGAAGTAAAATTGATGATGAAATGACCGCCTAAATTTTTAAACCTGCACCAAGATTATGTCACTAATTCAAAAAATTTGCGAAATAACTCAATATTTTAACCGCCTCAATCAAGATCAAGACCATTTTTATAATTCTAACGATATTTGCACCCCAATGCAATGTGTCAAAGAAATGGTCGATTCTTTGCCAAAAAGCTTTTGGCAAAAAGCCGATTTAAAAATTCTTGATCCGTGTTGTGGAAATGGCAATTTTTTTGCTTATATCGCCACCAAAACCAATTTAGAAAATTTATATTTCAACGAAATAAACCCAAAAAGAATAATTAATTTAAAAAAATATTTTGGCGACAATATCAATTTCAGTAATCGTGATTTTTTAGAATTCGATCAAAAAAATATGTTTGATCTAGTCGTTGCCAACCCGCCTTATGCCAAATTTTCTGAAAACAATGTGAGAGTTTCAAAAAATCATAATTTATCTCGAGATTTTATCAAAAAAGCACTCGAAATAACCAAAATTGGCGGTTATATTTTGTTTATTTCGCCAAATAACTGGATGTCATTTTCTGACCGAAATTTGTTGCCACAATTGTTAAGTCAATATCAATTTATTACTATCGATATTCATGGGGCTAAAAAATGGTTTCCGAAGGTGGGGTCTTCGTTTACTTG
>RFXY01000138.1 GCA_009921385.1 Pseudomonadota bacterium | reverse complement strand
AAAACAAATTGATTTTCTCCTCTTTGATTTAAATCTTGCCATTTGCTGATATTGCTGTTGTCGTTTATTAATTTTACACCAAAAGATGATGTTAAGTTATCTTTTGCTTCAAGCCACATAGTTAAGCTATTTATGCCAGTCGATGGCAAAGGCGGTGTGCAACCAAATAATTTTAAACCATTAGCATTGCAAAGATATTTGATAGTGTCTGTATTGTAACCAGTAGAGCAAGCAAGAGTTGTAGTTGTGGTGGCGATGCTGTTGTTAGTGAGTGTTGAAGTTGCTATTGAGCTAGAGAATTTATAAGCACCATAACCAATAATAGAGCCACCATTGCTTGCAGAGTTTATTTTGCAATTACAAGGGTTGGTAATGGCAACTTGATTATTTGGATTGCAAACATAATTAAAATTGCCACTGTTAAAATCGCTATTGCTATCGGTTGTGCAAGATAAACTACCAGAAGCTGTGATTGATAGATTAACATAGCCATAACCACTATAAGTGCAATCATTGGCAATACAGTTAGCAGAAAGTTGAATGGTTGCATTGTTGATGTTGCAATTCAAATTGCCAGCAATACTTGGTTTAGAGTAGCCAGGACTGCAACTTACACTGCCAGTTGCAGTGTCGGCTAAAATATCGTTGATAAGTGTGTTATGGTTGTATAATTTGGTGCTAGTAACTGTATTAGTGCCACTTGTAATTGATACTTTACATTGATTAAGCACACAAGAACCGCCAATTATTTTGCCAACTACATCGGAGCAATCGGCAATTAGATTAGAACTGCCAGAAATATAGACAGGAGAATAACCGTTGATACAATAAACTTGAGTTTTATGAGTGAGATTGGTTCCGACACTAGAATTTTCAATATTTGATACATTTAATACAGTGCAGATTTTTGGTTGACAAGTGGCAAATTTATAGGTGGCATTAGGGCTGGCACATTGCCATAAATTTGGTAGTGTGGGTGCAGTGTAGGTTGCTGAACTTTTAATATAACCAGAACCACAGTTTAGACTATTGTAGGCAGATAAAAGTTGATCTGCTGTATTGTTTGTGATAATTTGCTGGCTGACTATAGAATTTGCTCCAGCTGTTACATTGGCAATGGCAATTGCATCGCCAGTGGCATTATATAACGAGGCATTGCAAATATTTGGATTGCAACCGCTTAACACAAGAGTGCCATTTTGGCAAGTGTAATTTGCTGTGCCGTTGTAATTAGAACTACACACTATGTTGGCATGAGAAGTTGAATCATGGGCAAGAGAAAGTTGCGAAGCAGAATTATTTTGATAGGCAGTTTGGCTTGCAATAATGCCACTAGGAACTAAACAATTGTTGTAGCAATTACCTAATTTATGTTCGCTACCTGCTGGATCGCATACAAAATTGCTTGCAGGATAATTGGCAACTTTTATTTTTGTTTGATTAGCTAAGCAAGTTAAACCATCAAATATTGTGTTAAAATCAATAGTTCCGGTGTTAATGTTTGTAGATCTTATATTGCTGGTGTTGTCGCTATTTTTTAATACTGCACTGCAACTGTTGGGATTGCAACCAGATAAAGTGGCCGAAATATTGGCATTATTAGGATTGTTGCAATTATAAGCAGGAGTTCCGCTATAGCCAGTGGCACAAGTTGTGGGGGCAGAAAAATTACCAGAGCCATTATTTACAATACTTGGTAAATTGCTGTAAGCACTGTTGTTAGAAACTTGGCAAATGTTGATTTGACAATCGCCAATAATATTGTTGTCATTGCAAATCAATAGATCGTTGGTGCAGTTGTTGCTTGCTGGTTTGTGATAACCGCTGTTGCAAGAAAGATTGGCAAAAATCGTGCTACATGCATTGCCAGTTGAAGATGTAGTGTTATTGCCGTTTCTTAAACCAACAGTACAATTATTGGCAACACAACTACCGATATCTACAGAAGAAGCCGAACAAACAACTTTGTCGTTGGTGCAGTTGGCTGTTTTGGTGTAGCCAGCATTGCAGACAAGAGAAGCGTTGTTAATTAAAGTTGAGCATAAACTACCGCTGGTGGTGTTATTGATAATACCAGTGCCGTTGGCGATTTTAACACTACATATTTTTGGCGAGCAAGAGCCAACAACATGTTCAGATCCTAAGCATTTGAGGGTTGTGTAGTTAGATTGATTTTCTATGCAAGAAGTTGAGCTACTTGCATTACATATTTCCCAAGTAAGATTTTGGTAACCAGCATTGCAACTGCCCGAAATGGCATCGCCAGTTTTTATGGCAAATGGTTGTTGTAGAGTGCCGTTTGCAATTGTGGCAGAACAAAAAGTAGGAGAGCAGGTGTTGTTAATAACTGCATTGCCATCGGCATTACAAATATAACTTGCAGAACCGCTATAGCCAGCAATACAAGAAATGATGCCCGATCCAGAAGCATTTGCTATGCCAACATAACCAATTCCAGACGAAATATTGCAATTACTGTTAGCAACACAACTGCCGCCAGTAATTGAGCCAGGATTAACATTGCAATTGGCAACAAGAGAAGTAGAGCCTGCATTATATTGTGGTTGATAACCGCTACCACAATAAATTTGTGTACCATGAACAACGGTAGAGCCACCAGCATTGTTGACGGCACCTGAAATGGTGCAGGTTTTTGGCGAACAACTACCAATAACAAAAGTTGTATTATCGGCAGGGCAGTTCATTAAATAATAGTTGGCAATACTGTTGTAACAAGGTTTATCAGAAGTTGGGTTGGTGTTGCAATTAGGGAAATTGATAGCACTAAATGCAGGGTTTTGATAGCCAGTATTGCAGGTAAATTGTGATGTTGCGATGTTGTTTTCGGTGTTAATAACAATGTTGTTGGTAGCATTTAACATTGATACTGTGCAGGTTTTAGCTTGGCAATTTGCGATGGTTTTGTTTGTTGCTAAATGATCTAGACAAAGCAAAGTTTCATCGCTTGGTGCAGTTGGTTTGTTATAACCACGATTACAGCTGAGATTGTTAAATACTGTTAATTTACTATTTCCTGTTTGAATTAAAATTTTAGTGCCATGAGTTAAGTTGGCAAAACAAGAATTGATGGTGCAAGTGGCGGTTTTGTTGTTGTAAATTAAGCTACCAGCATCGTTATGACTTGGGCAGTTGGCAATAAAAGGTCCAGAAATAGTTGAGGATGATTGTTTATAACTATAACCATTGGTGCAATAGGCATTATCGTTGTGAGTTAAGCTATTGGCAGAATTTTGATTGCTGTTGGTGTTGGCATTAAGCACAGAGCAGTTGTTTATCTCGCAA
>RFXY01000137.1 GCA_009921385.1 Pseudomonadota bacterium | reverse complement strand
AAATTTCATCAACACAATGAAACATAGCTTATTATTACAAGAAACATCTAACGATTCCACTCAAAAAATGGTCAGCATCGTTATTTCTGCCTACAACGAACAAGGAAATGTTGTTGAATTATATCAAAGATTATTATTAAATCTTAAAAAATGTCCACAAGTTGCTTATGAACTTATCTTTATCAACGACGGTAGCTCCGACAATACCTTGCCAATTCTTATCGACATTGCCAACAACGACGAAAAAGTAACCATAGTCAATTTAACCAGAAATTTTGGCCACGAAATTGCTATGACCGCCGGTATGGACTATGCCAAAGGCGATGCAGTTTTGTTTATGGATGCCGATTTGCAACATCCGCCCGAAATCGTGCCTCAAATTATTGAAAAATGGCTAGCGGGCCACAGTGTGGTGCTTACCAAAATCAGCAACAATCAAGAAAAAAGCTGGTTTCGTTCTTTTATTGTAAAATGTTTTTACAAAATCATTAATTTTTTATCCGAAACCCATATTCCTGCTTCTACCCCAGATTTTCGCCTAATCAACAAAAAATATGTCGAAGCCTTAAAGGCCATGAGAGAAGATTCTAGAATGTTTCGAGGTATGCTAAATTGGCTGGGCATCAATAATTATGCCGAAATAACTTTTGAAGCCCCAAAAAGATTTAGCGGAGAAACTCACTATAATTTATCAAAATCTTTTTCGTTGGCAATAAATGCTATTTTACAATTTTCTATTAAACCACTAAGAATCTCAATTATTTTCAGCATTATTTGTGCAATTTTTTCGGCTTTATTTGGCTTTTACACCATTTACGAACACTTTGCTTCTAACAAAAGTGCTAGCGGTTATGCCACAACTATTTGTTTGATTGTTTTTTTATCAAGCTTGCAATTTATGATTTTAGCCATCATTGGCGAATATATCGGCAGAATACATATCGAATCAAAAGGCAGGCCACTATATTTTGCCAAAATAATTTCTAGTAAAAAAAATGCAAGTTAGAATCAATGCCGACGATTTTGGCCTAAGTCCGGGGGTTAATTATGCTGTTTTGCAAATGTTTTTACAACAAAAATTGCATTCTGCCAGTTTAATTTGCGGTTGCCAATATTTTGCCTCAGCAGTCAAAATTGCTCAAGAAAATCCTAATTTAAAAATAGGTTTACACTTTAATTTAACCACTGGCTTTGCTTCGGCAAAACATCAGCCAAAATCACTATTGGTCGATAAAAACAATCGCTTTAAAAATGGTTTTTTAAAATTACTGTTGCTAAGTATTTTGCGAAAAAAACAACTTCAACAAGAAATTTTGCTAGAATTACAAGCCCAAATCAATCTTTGCCAACAACATCATATCAAGTTAAATCATATCGATGGGCATCGACATATTCAGTGCATTCCAGCCATTTTTAGCTTAGTGCAGCAGCAGGTTGTAAAGCATAAAATTAACCACCTTCGCATTATCAATGAAAGCATTTTTCATACCGCAAAATTATCTTATCCAAAATCTTTCTTACTAGACGGCGGTTTCATTAAATGGCTTATCTTGCAATTTTTAAATTTATTTAACGACACCAAAAAATTTGGGCAAGTTTATTTTTTTAGCATTCTTTATACTGGCAAAATTTCTGCCAAATTGATTAATAAATTCTTAACAACAAGCAAATTTCAAAACATCGAAATTATGATACATCCAGCAAATCCAAGCATCGACCACGATCTTGCTTTAGAAGAAAAAAAGCACCTACTAAATAACAATCGCTATCTTGAAAACCTCAACTAAACATATGACAAAAAAATTTTTCGGCACCGATGGTATTCGAGGAGTCGCCAATACATTTCCTATCACTCCTGATATTGTTTTAAAAATTGGTATGGCGGTTGGCATTAAATTTGCCTGCGATCAGCAAAAATCAAGAGTGGTAATTGGCAAAGACACTCGCTTATCTGGATATATGATAGAACAAGCTCTCACTTCTGGTTTGGTTGCCACTGGTTTAGATGTTTTTTTGGTAGGGCCGGTGCCCACACCTGCGGTGGCAATGCTTACAAAATCACTAAGAGCCAATGCTGGCATTATGATTTCCGCCTCTCATAACCCTTATCAAGATAATGGCATCAAAATTTTTCATCACAACGGCAACAAATTAAACGATCAAACCGAGCAAGAAATCGAACAACTAATTTTACAAGATCTCAACAATTATCTCGCCCCACCCTGTTCTTTAGGCAAGGTAAAAAGAATAGACGATGCCAAAGGCAGATACATAGAATTTGTCAAAAATTCTTTTCCTCGACAGCAAAGTTTATCTGGCTTAAAAATCATTATCGATTGTGCCAACGGAGCCTCTTATAACATAGCCCCAACCGTGTTAAGAGAATTGGGGGCAAAAGTGCTTGAAATCGGCACTCAACCCGATGGTTTTAACATCAATCACAACTGTGGTTCAACCAAACCGCAAGCCTTGCAAGAAAAAGTGTTGGCAGAGCAGGCAGATATTGGTATTGCCCTTGATGGCGATGCCGATCGGCTACTCATTGTTGACGATTGTGGCAACATAATTGATGGCGACAAACTTATTGCCATCATTGCCGAAAAACTCCATAACGAAGGTAGGCTAAAACAAGATACTGTTGCTATCACTCAAATGTCAAATTTGGCACTTGAAGATTATCTAAACTATATCGGCATCAACACAGTTCGCACCAACATCGGCGATCGATATGTGTTAGAAGCGATGCAAAAATATGGCTATAATTTTGGCGGCGAACAATCTGGGCATTTAATTTTATCAGACTACTCAACTACTGGCGATGGTCTTTTGGCAAGCTTGCAGGTGCTTTCTGCCCTTGTTAGTAGCAAACAAAAATCGCATCAACTCGCTAATATTTTTACACCAAATCCGCAAGTATTAAAAAACATTTCGTTAACTAGCAAACAAAACCCGCTTTTGCAAGAAGATGTGCAGAATTTTATTCATTTAAAACAACAAAAACTCGGCAATAAAGGCAGAATATTGGTGCGAAAATCTGGCACCGAAAACCTCATTAGAATTATGGTTGAAGGCAAAAAACTAACCGAAATAAAAGAAATAAGCGAAGAGATTGCCAAAAAAATTATAGCATCTTAAGGGCGGAATAGTTTTTGCAACCAAAACTGGGGGCAAAATTCCCCTTTTGTAGAAGGGGAATTCTGACCGATAACTGCTTTTTGTGAGAGAAATATAAAAGCACTCGATGTAAATTCCCCTTTTTGTAGAAGGGGTGGCGACCGAAGGTCGACGGGGTAGTGTTGGGAGAC
>RFXY01000136.1 GCA_009921385.1 Pseudomonadota bacterium | reverse complement strand
GGAGACATGTTTACATCAAAATTTCCTTCAAGTTGGGGTTGGGCCACTTGGAAGGATCGCTGGCTACAGTTAGAAAGAAATTTTGGTGCACCTAGTAAATTATCTTTGTTCAAAACTGGGTTCAAGAATGGTGGATTTTCGGGAATTTATCATTGGATGGCAATTATGACTAGGTTAGAAACTGGTGATTTAGATTCATGGGCCTATAGATGGTTATTAACTCATTTTAAAGAGTGTGGAAAGAGTTTTTCTTCTGATAAAAAATTAATTACAGAATTAGAAGAAATCATAAAATGTAAGTATGAAAAAAATAAAGCTGATTTTTTTGAAATATTATTTCAAGATAAATATAAAAAATTTTTAGAAAACGCTATCTTAAGATGCAAACAACAAGATCAACATAATCAACAAAATCAAACACCAAACAACAATCCTTCTTCAAAAATTTATGAAATTATAGAATACATCAAAACATTTTTATAATAGTTTAAAACCTCCTTAAAAAAAACAAAATATTATGAAAAAAATTGCTTTGGTTGATGGTTATTCTTTTGTGTTTCGAGCTTATCACTCGTTGCCGGGTTTACTGAATTTACAAAATGTGCCTGTTGGTGCCGTTTATGGCTTTGTCAATATGCTCATCAAACTGCTTTCCGCCCTTGAAGTGAGCCATGTTGCGGTGGTTTTTGATGCTGGGGGCAAAAACTTTCGCCATCAATTGTTTGAGAAATACAAAGCTAATCGCCCGCCCTGCCCTGCCGATTTAATTCCGCAGTTCCCGTTAATTCGCCAAGCGGTTGAGGCTTTAAGCTTGGTAAGTATCGAAAAAAAGGGCTACGAAGCCGACGATATTATTGCCACTTTAAGCAAGCAAGCCTGCCAAGAAGATTATGAAGTGCTGATTATTTCTTCTGACAAAGATTTAATGCAGTTGGTGAACGAAAAAGTGCAGATGTATGATGCTATGAAAAACAAACTAATTGGCATTGCCGAAGTCGAAGAAAAATTCGGTTTAAAACCGCATATGGTGCTCGATATTTTAGCCATCACAGGCGATACTGCCGATAACATTCCAGGCATCAAGGGCATTGGCCCCAAAACCGCCATAGAGCTTTTAACACAATTTGGTAGCCTCGAAAATATGCTCCAAAACACTTCGCAAATCTCGTCTCTTCGTAAACAACAGCTGGTGTGTGCAGGCAAAGAACAGGCAGTGCTTTCAAAACAACTCGCCAGCCTAGATAGTCAAGTAGAAATCGATTATTGCCTCAACGATTTTGCTTTACAAAAAATTGATGCCAGCAAGTTGCTAGATTTTCTCACTCAACACAACTTTCGCTCTTTAATTAAACAAGTGCAACAGCAGTTTTCTTACACTCAAAAAAATAGCCAAGATATCGAGCTAAATTTTGCTTCTAACCACGAAAATTTGCTTGACCTAGCCCACAAACACAGCTTGCTTGCCCTATATCAACAACACGAGCAGTTGTTTTTGTTGCCTTTTAATGTTAATAATTTAAATCATCCCAATGTTTTAACTATTTTTAGCTACAATTTAAGCGACATATTGCAAAACCAGCAACTGCACGAATTGTTAAACACCAAAAGTATTAGAAAAGTTTTTTTTACCAGCAAAGAATTTTTACATTTTTGGCAAAAAAACTTCACCTGCCCACTTGTTTTTGATGACATTTCGCTGATTTATCACCTGCTCAACCCTGCTTTACACAAAATTAACCCAAGCAACCAAGAAAAACTATTTCCAGCTCTAGCCGAAACCTATCTCACCAACAACATCAACGGCATCGATTTTAAAATCTTAACCACCCAAAACAGCGGTCAAGAATTTATCAAAACAACTATGGTGGCGATTTGCCAACTTTATGCAGTGTTGCAACCGCAAATTATGGCAAACCAACTCAACAACACCTATTTTAACTACGAACTTCCCCTGCTTTCGGTGCTTGCTTCAATCGAAAATAACGGCATCAAAATCGACCACCTCGCTTTGCATCAGCTTTCGGCAGAGTTTAAAAAACAAATCGCCGATTTATCGCTAAAAATTTATGATCTCGCTCAAAGCGAATTCAACATCGCTTCTCCGCAACAATTGGCAGAAATTTTATATCACAAACTAAAGCTAGGCGAACATCTCAAACACAATAATTCTACTTCTGCCGAAGTGCTAGAAGAAATAGACCACTCAATTGCCAAATATGTGTTAGAATTTCGCAAAATCAGCAAACTAAAAAACACCTACACCGATGTGTTGCCAACCCTTGTCAATCCACAAACAAGGCGAATTCACAGCACTTTTTGCAGCACCAACACCCTCACAGGCAGGCTAGCTTCTAGCAATCCTAACTTGCAAAATATTCCCAATAAAACCGCAGAGGGCAAAAAAATCTACAACTGCTTTATTGCCAAACAAGACTGCATTTTGCTTACCGCCGATTATTCACAAATTGAGTTGCGAGTTTTAGCTCACCTTGCCAACATTGACAGCCTAATTGATGCTTTCAAGCAAAACCTCGACATTCATCGGGTAACCGCCAGTCAGATTTTTCATCTTCCACCATCGCAAGTAAGTGAAGAACAACGAAACAAGGCAAAAGCCATTAACTTTGGCATTATTTATGGCATCAGTTCTTTTGGGCTGGCAAAACAGCTAAACATTGGCAGGCACGAAGCGAGCCAATATATTGCCAGCTATTTTCAAACCTATCAAGGTATTGAGCAATATATTGCCAACACTGTTGCCGATGCTAGCAAAAATGGCTTTGTCAAAACCATTTCGGGCAGAAAATGTTTTATTTCTGACATCAACAGCCCCGATAAAATCAAGCAAAATCAGGCAAAACGACAAGCGATTAATGCTCCAATTCAAGGCAGTGCGGCCGATATTATTAAAAAAGCCACAATTTTAATGCAAGAAAAAATCATTCAACATAAAATGACAAGCAAAATCGTGTTGCAAATACACGATGAGCTGGTGCTTGAAGTTGCCAAAGAAGAGTTAGAGCAAATCAAGATTCTTCTTGTTGAAACAATGCAAACCACCTTTAACTTAAAAGTTCCTTTGGTTGTTAATATCGAGTAAATTATACTTCTTGCAAAAGGGGTGGCGACCGAAGTTCGACGGGGTAGTGTCGGCAACACACTTTAAGATCTTTTAAAAAACATCTGCCATCGTCTCTCAACGCCACTCCGTCAGGCTTCGCCTGACACCCCTTCCACGGGACGGGAAGGGGAATTTACCCTGCACTTGATTTAATTTCCTGCACTAATGAAGAAGAATTTGCCCGTTGATTTTCAAAAAAATAACA
>RFXY01000135.1 GCA_009921385.1 Pseudomonadota bacterium | reverse complement strand
TTTTTAAAGTTTTTATCTCAAAAATATTTTGTTATAATGTGATTTTAATTATTGTAAATGGTATAAGATAAAATTAAAGCTATTTTATTTTAGCTAAAATTTGATTGCAAACAATTTTTAGAGTTTGTGGATAAATTTGATGTTCTTGTTGTAAAATTTTGGCTTTTAACGATTCTAAATTATCGGCTTGGTCGATTGGCACTTTTTGTTGCAAAATTATTGGCCCAGCATCCATTTCTTCAACCACAAAATGAGTGGTGCAACCGGTGATGGTTGCCTTGGCTTGCAAGGCATCAAAAACTGCATTGGCTCCTTTAAAATTTGGCAGTAAAGAAGGATGAATGTTGATTATTTTTTGTGACCATTTTGCTACAAAAAAACCGCTTAAAAGCCTCATAAAACCAGCTAAACAAATTAGTTCTACTGCGAAATTTTGCAAAACATTTTGCAACTCTTGTTCGAAAGCTAATTTAGGATTTTCTTGTAAAGCAAATTTTTGTTGATCGATAAGCACAGTGGCAATACCATTTTCTTTTGCCCAAGCAAGCCCTGCTGAGGTTGATTTGTTGGCAATAACCACTGCCACACAAGCAGGAAAATTTGGTGAGTTGCAAGCATCAACCAAGGCCTGCATATTGCTCCCGGTGCCCGAAATTAAAATGGCGATGTTAATTTTTTTAGTCATTTAAAATTAATTAAAACCATCTAATAATTGCTTAAACATTGCTAAACCATCGTCAGAACCTGTGTAAATATCGATGGCTCTTTCGGGGTGAGGCATAAGGCCAAGCACATTTTTTTGTTTGTTAAAAATGCCGGCAATATTAAGCATTGAACCATTAGGATTGGCTTGATTGCTTATATTTCCTAGGTTGTCAACATAGCGAAAAGCCACTAAATTATTATCTTCAAGATTTTTAATGGTGTCGTTGCTGGCAAAAAAATTGCCGTCGGCATGTGCAATTGGTATGTTGATGATTTGTTGTTTTTGATAGCCACAAGTGAAAGCAGAGGCTGTGTTTTCAACCCTTAACAAGGTTTGCTTGCATATAAATTTGCCAGAAGCATTGCGAATTAAGCAACCTTCAAGCAAGTTGCTTTCGGTTAAAATCTGAAAACCATTGCAAATGCCTAAAATTTTGTTGCCTCTTTCTGCCAATCTTTTTACTTCTTGCATAATGGGCGAAATGCTAGCCATGGCACCGCTGCGAAGGTAGTCGCCATAAGAAAAACCACCGGGAATGATTATTAAATCGATGTCGTTGTTTATTGAATTTTCGTTGTGCCAAATTTCTTGCACCTCAAAGCCAACTTTTTTTAAAGCCATCACTGCATCTTGATTGCAGTTCGAGCCAGGAAAAGTGATTACCGCTGATTTCATAATTAGTTGATAATTTGATAAGTGTAGGTTTCAATTACTGTATTAACTAGCAATTTTGCACAAATTTCTTCGACAATTTTTTTGATTTGTTCGGCATCGGTTTCGGGCAGTTCGAGGTCAATAAATTTGCCTTGTCTAACATTGGTAAGTTGAGGATAGCCTAGGTTTTTGTTTAAAACATTTTCAATTGCTTTGCCTTGGGTATCGAGCACCCCTTTTTTTAAAGCAATGTTAATTCTGATTTTAGTCATAGAGTTTAGAGAGTTTTGTTTAAAAAACGATTGATAATTTCTTGGTAGCCATCAACTAAACTGCCCAAGTCTTGCCGAAAAATATCTTTGTCGAGTTTTTGAGAAGTGTGAAGATCCCATAATCGGCAACTATCGGGGCTGATTTCGTCTGCCAAAAGAATGTTTTGGTTTAAATCGTAGCCGAACTCTATTTTAAAATCAACTAGCTTAATGTTGATTTCGGCAAAAAGTTTTTGTAAAATGCTGTTAATTTTCAGTGCTGTAGCTTTAATTGTGGCTAAATGCTCTTGGCTGGTTAATTGCAGGGCATAAACTGCCTGATCTTCGTTGATTAAAGGGTCGCCAAGGGCATCGTTTTTGTAGCAAATTTCAAAAATAGGTTGCGGCAAATCAACCCCTTCGGTTAAGTGAAGTTTTTTTGCCAGCGAGCCAGCAATGGTGTTGCGAATTATAACTTCTAGCGGAATGATGCTTACTTTTTTAATTAACTGCTCTTTGCTATTTAGTTTTTCTATAAAGTGAGTGGCGATATTATGTTTTGCCAACTCGCCCATAATGTAGGCAGATATGGTGTAAAGCGGTGGCGGAATCTTTAAAGTATTGTATTAATAGCTCAGGATTGTTGGTGGCATAAATAATTTTTGCCTTACCTTCATAAATTTTGTGTGTTTTTTGCATAGTTGTTGTGAATTATTGCCATACAGCCACAGGTGGCAAAGACATTAAAATTGCCTCGGGGTTGCCGTTGGTTAACAGACCAAAACGGGTGCCACGATCGTAAATTAGATTAAATTCGGCATAAAGCCCGCGATATTGCAATTGCTGTTGTTTTTGAGCTTGGTTATAGGCAAGATGCATATTTCGCCGAACTATTTTTGGAAAAATATCTAAAAAAGCCAGCCCAACATTTTGAGTAAAAGTAAAATCGTTTTCAAAGTTGTTGGTGTTTAAGTAGTCATAAAAAATGCCCCCAACCCCTCTTGCCACATTGCGATGCTTGATAAAAAAATATTCGTCACACCATTGCTTGAATTTATCATAATAGCCAGCATCGGTTTTGTTGCAAGCTTGTTGCATTGCTTGATGAAAATCGTTAGTATCTTGCTGATTGGCTATGGCTGGGTTAAGATCGGCTCCACCACCAAACCAGCTTTTGGTAGTGCAAATAAAACGAGTGTTAAGGTGCACCGCAGGCACAAGTGGCGAAGACATATGAGCAACCAACGAAATGCCCGAAGCCCAAAAGCTCGAATCAACTTCGGCACCAGGAATTTCGTGCTTGAATTTGTCACTAAATTTGCCAAAAACTTGAGAAAAATTAACCCCAACTTTTTCAAAAACTTGACCTTTCATCATCGACATTTCGCCGTAACCGCCGTTTTGCTTGGTGGTTTCATCAAACCTTTGCCAAGTTTTTTGCTGAAATTTGACACTGTTATTGCCAGAAAACTCTTGTTCTATAAGCTCAAACTCGGCACATATTTTGTTTCGTAGTTCTAAAAACCAACTCGATGCTTGTTTTTGTTGTTGTGTGAAACTCATAAAATTAAATTTAAAATTGCTAAAATATTAGAATGTTTTAATTTAATTTCAACAAATAAATTATGATGGCACTGTTGAATTCCAAATTTGCCAAACTTATTTTAATTTTTTGCTAGTTTTGAGGAGAAATTTTGGCTATTTTTAGCCACATATTGAACATATCGTGTTGTTGCGATAGCACAACTGAAAGTTATATCAT
>RFXY01000134.1 GCA_009921385.1 Pseudomonadota bacterium | reverse complement strand
TTAATATATATAAAAAAAATGATATCAAGCAACTATAATAATTATTTTTTTGCAAGTAAAATGTTATCTTTTGTTATTTTTTGCTATTTTTGGCAAGAAAAGAAAATCTTTTTGACTTTTTAAAAAAACTAGCTAAATTTTGACAAAACATAAAATTTTATTTGTTATTAATGCCTAGCATAATTAAAAAATCATTGCTAATAATTATTGCTTCTTTGTTAATTTTGTCTGCTTTGCCAATTTATTTTGTGGTAAATTATCAGAGAAATTTTAATACACAAGCAGAAGTTAGTAGCCAGGCTGTTGTTGATGCGACTGGCGAGCAGATTGTAGAGGAAGGAGATTATTTTGAATATCAAAATAACGGTTTAGATCCTTTTAATATAGCTATAGATATTAATAATGTTTCCTTTTCTTCTGGTGGAAAAAATCTTTTTTTAAGAAAAGGGCAAAAACTATTATTCGATTACAAAGCAATCACAGAAGCTGGCAATAATTGTGGCAATATTAAAATTCAAACCACTCCCAGACCTGCCGTTTTGTGTAGAGGTACTCGCGATGCGATAGTGCCAAATCCGCAGTGCCGTGATTATGTTGAGCTTTGCAAGTTTGAGGGTTTTACTGGCTCAGCATTGAAGACATTTTATAAAATTAAAGAGCCACAAGATGTGACAGCAAATTTTTGCCAAAGTGTTGTTAAAGTTTGTCTGCCAATTGTTGATAATGTGTGTAGAACGAGAAGCGCTGATAGTGGTTTAATATTATCGGTCGATGCTATTAAATGTTGCGGTTCATCTGGATGCAGTGCACCAAATGGCGATGGAACATGTGGTACAGGCAAAACAACAACAATAAAAACAGCTAAAGAAATTTTATTGCCAGACATATGTGTTGGCCTAAATTTTTATATTCGCGAAGATGGTGCCGCGGCAAATGTAGCGAAGTGCTGTTATTCCCCATCTGCTGGCGGATCTGCTGCCGCTTGCAATACTCCAAATCCTCTTACTCCTGACACATGTACATCTGGTCAAAAGCTTGTTTATAAAACCTCAGCTACTGGAGCTGGAGCTGATTTTGCAAATTGTATTTATCAAGGTGATCGGTTAACAATAACTAATCTCAATGATTTAGAAACAAATCCAACTACGACACCAGTATGGAATGGTGCATCGATAACACTTCCTGCATCACCAACATGCGAACAGAGATTAAGATATGCAGACAATAATGTGGCACAGAACATAAAAATATCAGGCGAAAATAGCGATGTATGTTATGATCTTAGTGAATATACTGGCAGAGTAGATGCTGTGCCACCAATTCTTAACAATGAATATGGCAAAATAACATATGAAGCATATCAAGGTTTCTTGCAAAACGGCACAAATGCCCAGCCGGTTTCTGCCATAGAAACTCTTTCTGCAGATAAACCTTTTGGCAATCTTGATTATAGCAATAAAAACATCATAACAATTAATGAAAACGGTCAACTCTCTAACTTGCCAGAATTTACCGTTAATAACAATTCAACAATGAAAATGCTTTTTGTTAATAATGTTGATTTTAATGAATCTTTTCGATCTCCCAATACTCATCCAGAAACACAAATTAGTTTTAATCAAACTCAAACTTATAAAAATGGTGAAATGTTAAAAGTGGTTTTGTGTCAAGAAGATGCAAATGCTTATGACGATAACAATGGAAAACCAAGGTATCAAGAAAGCTATGAAACAAAATGCGATAAATATTTTATGCCAGTAGGAAATAAAAAAGAAATCATTACCAAAACTTATAATTCTCTTGCCTCAACATCTCTTGCCCCGAATTCTCTAACAGATAGCGATTTTTTAACCTCCGAAACATCAGAAAGCTTTAACAGTTTTTCTCCGCCCGTCACAATAAAACATCAGGTCAATAGTGTCGATATTAATAACCCACTAATCAATGTTTATGAAAATGGTAGTCAAGCAAATCGTTCTCCTTATATGTTTGATAAAGATGGTTTGTTAAAATTTATGCTAGCCAATACAGCGAATAGGCAACAAACTACAATACCAACAAATCCAAAAGAGCCAACCTGCCATAATTATGATAACAATGTTTATTGTCATAAAGATTTTAATTTACCATTTCGAAATCAACCATCTTGGGAAGCCGATCAATTAAAGCACGACCTTAGATTTAGATTGGCTTTTCAGATTGATGATTTAGATATAAAAAAAGAATTTCCTACTTCTTCTTATCCAAATTCTATTCCAGGCGAAACTCCAACATTTATTCAAAAGGGTAATAAAGCCTATCAAAACAACACCGGTAAATATACAGTGACGGTAAAAGTAACTAATCCAGCTAAAAAAGCTCAATTGGCAGTGATGGAAAAGTTAGATAACATAGTAGATAAGTTATCGTTAAGTGAGATGTTAGATTTTCAAAATCCGCTTGGTCAAAAACATGAAGATTTAAGCTCGGTCTCAACAGAAACGGTTTCAACAAGAGATGGTGTATTTACTTATTTGGTAACCAATAAAACACTCAAAGGAATAGTCTATTATTCGGCAATTTTAATGATTTTGCTTTTTGGTTTTATGTATTTAATGGGCCTAAGCAAACTAGATCATCAAACCTTACTTGTTATGATACTAAAAATTGCTTTTGTTTTTTCTTTGTTTAGTTCGGATGCTTGGATATTATATTACAATATTTTTGCAGGCCCAGTCGTTGCTGGATTTGATACAATTTCTTATGCCACACTGCAAATTCTTTCTCCTCAAGATCTTGTAACAACGGCAAATAGCGGGCTTCATGAGTTAGATCAAGCAAAGATATCGACTTATTTTTATCAATCAGTTGATGTAATTACGATGATTTTTAATCAAAAAAATCACTTCAAAATCATGGCTATATTCTTTAGTTATAGCTATGGTTTTGTTTATGTTTTTATTATTTATTATGGTTTTTATTTATATTTGTTTGCGACCGCCAATGCTATTTTGATGTTTTTGTTGGCAAAAATTATTATGCTGATATTAATAAATTTATTACCACTGTTTTTATTGTGTTTATTTTTTAAAACTACAAAAAAAATGCTAGACAATTGGTTTTCTTTGGTTCTTGGCTATGGTTTTCAACAAATATTTATTATTATTGCCGTTGCCTTCTTTAACATTATGATTGTTTATATTTTAAAGATGATTTTGGGCTACAAAATATGCTGGGATGTTATTTTAAAAATACCTCAAGGTTCTTTTGGTAGGGGGGTGCCTTTTGCAGACATTAATATCTTTAAATTTTGGCAAGTAAGCGATGGTGAAACTGGCGACTATATTCCTTCTTTATTTCATATACTTTATTTCTTAATTTTAGTTTATGCAATGAAGCATTTTATCAATT
>RFXY01000133.1 GCA_009921385.1 Pseudomonadota bacterium | reverse complement strand
AATATTTTTTTAAAAATATTGTTGCAATTGTTTTTATTTGCTATTATTATTATGAAGGTGTTTTTCTTACAAAATGTTGTTTTATAGCTAAAACTCAATTTAGAAAACAATTAATTAACTATAAAATTTTTTATTTTATGTTTCAACAAAATAATTCTTCTTTTATAAGTTCTACTTCTAGTTCAACTTATGATTCTGCCCTACGCGATTATATGGCAACTGTTTATAAACATATGTCTATCGCACTAATCGTTTCTGGCTTGGTTTCTTTTTTCTTATCGCAATCTCCTGCTTTAATGCAAGCAATTTTTGGCACTCCTTTAAAGTGGCTAGCAATTTTTGCCCCATTGGCTTTGGTATTGTTTGTAAGCTTTAAATTTAATTCTTTAACCAGCTCACAAATCAGAACTTTTCTTTATGTTTATGCTGGTGCAATTGGCATTTCTCTTTCTTCGATATTTCTCATTTATACAGCTCAAAGCATTGTTAGAATATTTTTTATAACTTCTTCTACTTTTGGTTTGATGAGTTTATATGGCTACACCACCAAAAAAGATCTCACCAGTTTTGGTTCTTTTTTAATGATGGGTGTCATTGGTATTGTCATTGCCTCTTTAGTAAATATTTTCTTAAAAAGCAACGGTTTACAATTAATGATTTCAATTATAGCAGTGTTTGTTTTCATTGGTTTAATTGCTTATGATACTCAAAAAATCAAAGAAAATTATTTTCAATTCGCTCACTCCGATGCTGAACAAGTAAATAAAATCGCTCTTTGGGGTGCATTAAGCTTGTATATGGATTTCATTAATCTTTTTGTTCACCTCTTGCAACTATTTGGCGATAGAAAAAACTAAACACCGCTAATTCTTAAAAGAGGCAAGATTTGTTTTATCTTTCTTGCCTCTCTACCCTCTCTCTCGCCTCTCTCACAAATTTATCTTCCTTCACTTCGATATAAATTCCCCTTTTTTAGAAGGGGTGGATTTTTTTGCCTTGGCAAAAAAAAGACCAAGGTAGTGTCAGCAACACACGGCAGGATCTCTTCGAAAAAACATCTGCGATCGGCTCCCAACACTACCCCGTCGACCTTCGGTCGCCACCCCTTCTACAGAAGGGGAATTTAGATCGAAATCTACTTGCAAACACTATCCTCACACCAACTCACGAGCAACCCTTATACAAGAATGGCATAATATCATTTTCACAATTTAAACCAAACATTGTCATAAAAAGTGCTTGCAAAAAAGAAGCCAGTTTTTATAATTTATGTTATAGATATTTAAAATTTCATTTGTCTTTATGTTGCAAAATCAATCAAATTCAAAAAATATTACCATTAATTTTGGTCCACAACATCCAGCAGCTCACGGAGTGTTAAGGCTAATACTTGAACTTGACGGCGAAGTTGTAACCAGAGCCGATCCTCATATTGGCTTGTTGCATCGAGGCACCGAAAAACTCATCGAATACAAAACCTATCTACAAGCCGTTCCCTATTTTGACAGACTCGATTATGTTTCACCAATGTGTCAAGAACATGCCTTTGCTTTGGCGGTTGAAAAATTGTTGGGCTGTCAAGTGCCAAGAAGGGCAAAATTTATTCGAGTTTTATTTTCTGAGCTCACCCGAATTTTAAATCACATCATGAACATCACCACTCAAGCTCTTGATGTTGGTGCTATGACTCCACTGCTTTGGCTATTTGAAGAGCGAGAAAAATTAATGGTTTTTTATGAAAAAGTTTCTGGCTCTAGAATGCACTCTGCCTACATCAGGCCAGGTGGAGTTGCCCTTGATTTACCAGTTGGTTTATTGGGCGAAATTCAAACTTTCGCTTGTCAATTCGAAGAAAAAATAGATAATCTCGAAAATTTACTTAACGACAATCGCATCTTTAAACAAAGATTGGTCGATATTGGGGTGGTTTCGCTTCAACAAGCTCTTGATTGGGGTTTTTCTGGCCCTATGTTAAGAGGCTCTGGTGTTGCTTGGGATCTCAGAAAAAATCAACCCTACGAAATTTATAACGAACTAGATTTTGACATTCCGATTGGCAAAAATGGCGATTCTTACGATCGTTATTTAATTAGAGTACAAGAAATGCGAGAATCTCTAAAAATCGTCAAGCAATGCATCAACAAAATGCCTGATGGCGAAGTTTTTTGCAACGATCCTAAAATTGCCCCGCCAAGCAAAGACAACATGAAACAATCAATGGAAAGTTTAATTGCCCACTTCAAACTATTTACCGAAGGCTATAAAGTGCCAGCTGGCGAGGTTTATTCTGCAGTCGAGGCTCCAAAAGGCGAATTTGGGGTCTATTTAATTGCAGACGGCACCAGCAGGCCCTATCGATGCAGATTAAGGGCACCTGGTTTTGCTCATTTACAAGGGCTCGAATTTATGACTAAAGGGCATATGCTTGCCGATGTGGTAACCATCATTTCTACACAAGATATTGTTTTTGGCGAAATCGATCGTTAATTTATGCTCGTTTTTACCACTATTCACCATTTAACATCTTTTTTGGCAAAACAAACCAGCAAAACTGTGGCCTTGGTGCCAACAATGGGCTCTTTGCATCTTGGCCATTTATCTTTGGTGCAAAAGGCAAAAGAAGTGGCAGAAATTGTGGTGGTAAGCATTTTTGTTAATAAAAAACAATTTAACAATTTAACCGACTATCAATCTTATCCTAAACATCTATCTGCCGATCTAAACTTGTTGCAACAACAAAAAGTTGATGTAGTTTTTGCACCAGATGAAACCGAGATGTTCGCTTACGGCAATGAAAATAATTTTACCATTTCTCCTCACAGCGATCTAGAAAACTGCTTGTGCGGCAAGTTTCGATTTGGGCATTTTGCCGGTGTTTGCCTGATTGTTACCAAACTTTTTAACATCGTAAAACCAAATTTTGCTATTTTTGGTGAAAAAGATTTTCAGCAACTTACGATCATCAAAAAAATGGTAGATTATTTTAATTTTGATCTCAAAATTATTTCTGCCCCAACCATAAGAAATGAAAACGGTTTGGCACTTTCTTCACGAAATGCTTTGTTATCGCAAAATGGCTTACTTTTGGCAAGCAAAATATATCAAGCTTTATTAAAAGTAGCAAAAAATCCAACAGAAATCGAAAATACTAAAAATCAACTACTCAGGCAAGGCTTTTCTTTGGTAGAATATCTCGAAATTCGCAACTCTTGCAACCTTTCTTTAATTGATCCTACAGCAATTCATCTGCAAAAACAACCAACCAGAGTTTTTATTGCAGTTGTTTTAGAAGGTGTACGATTAATCGATAATTTTTTAATTGACAATTAAAAAATTTTTAACACCAATTGTCTTAACAATAAACAAAAAAACAAACAAGATTATTTTTTACAATAAACACTTGGCTTTTTTATTTTTGC
>RFXY01000132.1 GCA_009921385.1 Pseudomonadota bacterium | reverse complement strand
TTTTTATTATTTTTATAGATTTAATTTTCTTGCGATCTTATTTCTTCTTCGGCCGTTTCTAAAGAAATGGTGCCATTATTTGCCATTTCTTTTAGATAGTCTTTTAATAAAATCATACCTGTTTTTTTACCAAGTTCAATAATAGAATTGATTTGAGCAATTTTATCTTCTCGAATTAAATTACGAATAGACGAATTAACAATCATAACTTCAAAAGCGGCACAACGATTGCCATCTGGTTTTTTTACCAATCTTTGCGAAATAACCGCCCTTAAAGAATTAGAAAGAATAGAGCGAATGGTCGATTTTTGATCGGCAGGAAAAGAATCGATAATTCTATCAATTGTTTGAGAAGCAGAATTGGTATGTAGAGTTGCTAAAACCAAATGCCCAGTTTCGGCCGCGGTGAGCGCTAGTTGCACAGTTTCAAGATCTCTCATTTCACCAATCATAATAACATCAGGATCTTGTCTTAGGGCACTTTTTAGGGCATTATTAAAAGAATGGCTGTCGGTTCTAAATTCGCGTTGATTAATTAATGATTTTTGACTGGTAAAAATATATTCAACCGGATCTTCTATGGTAATGATGTGTTTGCTATGATTTTGATTAATGTGATCGACCATTGCTGCCAAAGTTGTTGATTTGCCGCTACCAGTTGGGCCAACTATCAAAACTAAACCTTTTTTATAGTTTAACAAACTTTGCACAACATAAGGAGCATTGATTATTGCTAAAGATTTTATTTGATTTGGTATAATTCGAATAACAACAGCAGGGCCAAGTATGGTGTGATAAGCATTAATACGATATCTTAAATTGTTGCTGTCGATAAAAGAAAAATCGTGTTCTTTTTTGGTTAAATAAAGTTCTTTTTGTTCTTGTGAAGTTAAAGAAAAAATAAAATCATAAACCTCTTGACTAGTAAGATTATTTGTGTTTTCTGGATAATCAATTATTTCGCCATTAAAACGAAGAATTATCTTGTAATTAGCTGAAATATGAATATCAGAGCAGTGTTTTGTTCTAGCAAAATTCAATATTTGTTGCATCTAAATTAGGGTTTTTAAATTGGAGATGCGATTTTGCACTTCAGAAATAGAAATAGCAGGATCGTTATTATAATTTTTAACAGTTAAATTATAATAATCAATAGCTTGTAAATATTGTTTGGTTCTATCGTGTAAAATTGCCAGATTATAATAATAACTAGCATTGTCTGGCTCAATATTAACGGCTTTTTGATAATATTCAATTGCTTTATTATAGTTGCCAATTTTTTCGTTTGCCAAAGCAGCATTAACACAAATAAAAGCAGAATCTGGGTTTTGTTGCGACAATCGAGCTAGTAAATAAGAGGCTTCTCTTGGTGTTTCTTCGATCATAATGCTGATTATATTATTAATGATTTCTTGTTTATTTTCTGGTTCTTGTTTTAATAAATCTTGATATAAAGTTTTTGATTGACGATATTGACCGAGCTTTTGATATACAGTTGCCAAAGCATATTTTGCATAATTATTTTTTGGATCTTTAGCTAAAATAGATTTATAAAGCTCGATAGCAATTTCATATTGACCTGCCAAAACTGCATTATAAGCAAATTTTTCTTTTTCTTTTAGTTTGTAATTAATTCTAGTTTTATCTGTAACTGCAATATCAAGCTCTGATGAAGTATCTTTTTCTTTATCTTTTTTATTTTTTTTAGTATTTTCTGGTTTTTCTTTGATACCAATAATAACCGACTTGATAGTTTCTTTGCTAAGCGGAGCCTCTTGCGAATAAAAATCGAATTGCTCTTTTGCTTGCTTATCAAACAACAAGCTTTTTTCGACATCTTTAGCAACACCGTCATTATCAAAAATATTTTCTGCCAAAGCAAAATTTATTTGAAAAAAAACAATGCTAAAAACCAAAATAACTAATCGCAATAAAGCTAACATAAATTAATGATTTTTGTGTTTTAAATAAATTAAAATAGCCATTAAAGAAGCAGGGGTGATACCTTGAATTTTACTGGCTTGATTAATAGTTGCGGGGCGATATTTAGATAATTTTTCCCTCACTTCATTTGATAAACTTTGAATTAGATTATAATTTATGTCAAGAGGAATTTTAGTATTTTCTTCTTGTTGAAATAATAAAATATCTCGTTCTTGTCTTTTTAGATAATGAAAATACAAGGCTTCAATGCTAATTTGTTTTTTAATATTTGTATCAATTTGAGATAATTCTTGTGGCCAAATAGTTGCCAAATCTTCAAAATTAATATTTGGAAAAGATAATAACTGAAAAGCATTTCGTAAAACCCCATCTTGCCTAATATGAAGATTATATTTTTGCAATTTTATGGGAGAAATAGTTAAGTTTTCTAGTGTTGTTAAGGCTTGCTGCAATTGTTGCTGTTTAGCAGTAAAAACTTTTTGCCGATCATTACCAACACAACCTATTTTTATACCCATTTCAGTAAGACGAGCATCGGCATTATCTGCTCTTAAACTCAACCGATATTCTGATCGTGAAGTAAGCATACGATAAGGCTCAGTCACTCCCAAGCTAGTAAGATCGTCTATCATCACCCCAATATAACTGCTGGTGCGATCTAAGATAAATTCTTGTTTATTTTTTAAACTTAATAATGAAGCATTTATGCCTGCCACCAAGCCCTGCCCTGCGGCCTCTTCGTAGCCTGTGGTGCCGTTGATTTGACCTGCTAAAAATAAATTGGCAATTTTTTTAGTTGCCAATGTTGGCAGTAATTCTCGTGGGTCAACAAAATCGTATTCGATGGCATAACCTGGTTGAGTAATGATACAATTTTCTAGACCAGGAATAGTTTTGATAAACTGCTCCTGCACTTCTTGTGGCAGAGAAGTTGAGATGCCATTTGGATAAACCAAATCGCTGTCAAGACCTTCGGGCTCTAAAAAAATTTGGTGCCTTTCTTTGTTGGCAAAGCGATGAATTTTATCTTCAATAGATGGGCAATATCGTGGGCCGTTGCCTGTAATGTTGCCACCATACATTGCAGATTGATGAAGATTGTTAGCAATAATTTGATGAGTTTTTTCGTTGGTATAGGTTATGTAGCAAGGTATTTGTGGAGTAGTGATTTGATAATTAAGGTAAGAAAAAGGGCTTGGAACAGCATCGCTTTCTTGAACTTCTAGATTAGTAAAGTTAATAGAAGAAGCCAAAATTCGAGCGGGAGTGCCAGTTTTTAGCCGACCAAAAGCAAAACCGCATTGTTGCAAAGATATGGCTAAATCAACAGAAGAAGTTTCGTTTTTTCTGCCCCCAACGGTTTGTTTTGCACCAATATGCATCACTCCTCTTAAAAAAGTGCCGGTAGTAATAATTAAAGCTTTGCAAGTGATTTGCTGTTTATTATCAAGAACAACTCCTTTAATTTGTTGATTT
>RFXY01000131.1 GCA_009921385.1 Pseudomonadota bacterium | reverse complement strand
ACCTAGTAATATTTTAAAATTGTCAATATTTTCTGGGGGGTTGAGTTTTTGTTTGATATTATCTTTATTTAAGATAAAAATATAAAGCCAAATTAAAAAAGTATTAACAATAGAAAAAATATTTGCTGATAGTATTTCCATCAATATTGAGACAGCAGGTATTAAGATTAGGGCTTTACTTTTAATATAATCCCAAAGCAAATCAATAAATAAAGATCTAGTAAGTTTTATTAATTTTTTAAACATAAATTCTTAATTTTATTTCTAATTCTATCAATTGTTAGAGAATAGAGACTAAAATACACCTACTCATAACGTAAAATTTCGGCAGGCTGTGATTTGCTAGCTTTGTAAGCAGGATATAAAGTTGCTAAAAAAGATAATACAAGCGACATAGAAGTGATAATCACAACATCGCTTACGAATATTTTAGAAGGCAAATTTGACAAAAAATAAATAGCAGGGTTAAATAAATTGCTGTTGGTGATTGATTCTAGCCAAAGCTTGATATTGTTGATGTTGGCGCTAAATATCACCCCGAGTAACACACCAAAAAAAGTGCCTAAAAAACCAATGGTTGAACCGCAAATCACAAAAATGTTGAGAATATTTTTTTTGCTAAAACCAATGGTGCGAAGTAGGGCGATGTTCTTTTTCTTGTCGTTAACCAGCATAATCATACTAGAAATCAGGTTAAACACCGCCACCAAAATGATGAGAGTAAGAATTAAAAACATTACCACACTTTCAATTTTTAAAGCCTCAATAAAACTAGCATTGGCATCTTGCCAATCAGAAACCATGAGGTTTGGATTGGTTTTTGCCAAAAGTTTTTTGATGTTGATTTTAATGTTTTCTATATCGTCTAAATTATTGGTAAAAACCTCGATGCTAGTGGCAGAATTTGGCACTTTAAAATGTATTTGAGCCATAGCGAAATTGGTAAAAACCGTGCCAGAATCGTATTCGAACAACCCGCTATTAAAAATTGCCCCCACTTGATAGGTTTTGATTCGAGGAATGGTGCCGATGATGGTAGAATTTGTTTCGGCAGAAACCAGTTTTAGACTATCGCCCACCGCCAAATTGAGGTTTTGAGCCAAAGTAGAGCCGATGATTACTTGATTTTTGTTGCTAATGTTATTGATGTCGCCAGCGATAATGTTGTTTTTAATTAGTTCTTTGTAAGATAAATCGGTGGTGTTGATGCCTTTAATGAGCACTCCTTGATTTTGTTGGTTGGCAATCAGCATTGCTTGGCTTTCAACAATTGGGTTGAGATGGCTAATTTGCTTGATGTTTTTGGTTAAATTTTCGATGACTTCTGAGTAATTTTCGATGTGATGATCGCCAGTAATGCTAAGATGCGAGTTGATGCCTAAAATTCGTTGCACCAACTCAAAGCGAAAGCCGTTCATGACCGACATTACAATAATTAAAGTAGCAACCCCAATGGTAATGCCAAGAAAAGAAAAAATAGCAATTACCGAAATAAAACCTTCTGATCTTTTGGCTTTTAAATAGCGAAAAGCCAAAAAGAACTCTAAACTTGAAAACATCAATTAACTCCTTTGCTAGTTGAATATTCGAAGTGAAAAATTTGATCAGGAAAAACTATTTTAAAAATATCGTGGCAAGCAGAAGCAACTTCGGCAAAACCAGTAAGAATTAACTTTAATTTGGCAGGATAATGAGCGATATCGCCAACCGCATAAATGCTGGGTTGTGAAGTTTGCATAGTTGCTTGATTGACCGCGATATGGTTTTTATGCAAGTTAAGCCCCCATTTTGCTACTGGGCCAAGCTCCATTGCCAAGCCAAAAAAAGGCAATAAATAATCGGCATCTAGATGCAAAACTTTTTGAGAAAAATCTACCACACCCACTTGTTGCAAAATGCCGTTTTCTCCTTGTAAAGAGTGCAGTTGATAAGGAATAATCAGTTCAATTTTGCCTTGTTTAACTAGTTTTTCGAGTTTATCAGTGCTGTCGGGGGCGCAACGAAATTTATCTCTACGATGCACCAACATAATTTTTTTGGCAACATCTGCTAAATTAATTGCCCAATCAACCGCCGAATCGCCACCGCCTGCAATTACTACTTTTTTATCGGCAAATTCTGCCTTGTTTTTTATGGCATAAAAAACCGATTTTCCTTCGTAAGATTCTAAATTGGCAAGAGGGGGCCTGTTGGGGCCAAAAGCCCCGCAACCAGCGGCAATTACAATTGCTTTGCAGATGATTTGATTGTTTTTTGAGGTGCCAACAGTAAAGGTTTGATCTGGGTTTTGCACAATAGTTTGCACTTGCTGATTGAGATGATAAACGGGTGCAAAAGGGTTGGCCTGAGCTTCGAGCAATTCGATAAGCTCGCTTGCTAAAACTTTGGGATGTGCCGGAATATCGTAGATTGGTTTTTCTGGATAAAGAGCAGTGCATTGACCACCGATAATTTCAAGAGAATCGATGACATGGCATTTCATTTTCAGCATACCAGCTTGAAAAACTGTAAATAAGCCAGCAGGACCAGCTCCTATAACTACAATATCGGTTGCAATTGTCATAAATTTATAGTTTACCTTGATATATTTTGATGATATTTTCAAGCATAGTTAAAGCTTCTGCCCTTGGTCTTTGAAAAACATTTCTGCCAATGATTGAGCCGTTAGCCCCGCCTTGATAAATTTCTTTGATTTCGTTATAAACATCTTGCTCGCTTTTCACATTTCCGCCAGAAAAAACCACAATTCTTCTTTTATTGAAAGCCGATTTTAAAACATGAGAAACCCTTTGTTGTAAAGTGTTGACAGGTATTTTTAATTTTTCATAAACTTTGATATTGTCAATGTTTTCTAAAGCTTCGGTTGGTGGTTTTACCTTGATGATATGAGCACCAAGCAATGCCGCAATGTGAGTGGCATAAGCGCAAATATCGATGGCGGTTTCACCAATTTTTGATAAATCGCCCCCTCTTGGATAAGACCAAATCACGGTAGCCAAGCCATAAGATTTGGCTTCGCAAGACATTTCGTGTATTTCTTCAAACATATCAAAAGCCGCATCGGAACCCGGATAGATAGTAAAGCCAATGGCACTGCACCCTAACCTTAGGGCATCTTTTACCGAAGCAGTGGTGGCTTGGTGCGGAGCGGTTCCGCCATTATAAAGAGAATTAGAAGAATTTACTTTTAAAATAGTGGGAATGGCACCAGCAAAAGTGTCGGCACCCGCTTCGAGCATACCAAGTGGGGCGGCATAGGCATTGAGAGAAGCATCGATGGCAAGTTTATAATGATAGTGCGGGTCGTAGGCATCGGGGTTAATGGCAAAACTACGATCTGGACCGTGTTCAAAGCCTTGATCTACCGGCAAAATAACCATTTTACCTGTGCCACCAAGCTTGCCTGCCATTAAAATTTTAGCGAGATTAGTTTTGGTGCCAGCATTATCGCTTTCGTAGTTGGCAAGAATTTTTTTAACT
>RFXY01000014.1 GCA_009921385.1 Pseudomonadota bacterium | reverse complement strand
TTGCAAAATATTTTGCAAAGTTGGCAAACCAAAACTGGCGGTGCCCATAAAAATTATTTTTGCCATATTCTAATTTTTCTTTTCTAGTTCAAATTGCACAACATCGGTGCGATTAGCCACAAAACCAGCATAACAATAACTTAAATAAAACTGCCATTTTCTTACAAATTCGAGATTAAAACCAGAATGCAAAACCGTGTCAATTTGTTGATTAAAATTGTCTAACCAAATTTTTAGTGTTTTAGCATAGTCAAGCCCAAAAGCGGTTTCGCTTACAATGTTGAAATTATATTTTTTGGCTAAATTTCGTATGATGTTTTTTGTTGGCAGAACTCCGCCTGGAAAAATATGTTTTTGAATGAAATCAACTCTGTTTTGATATTGCTCAAAAATATCTTCATCGATAGTGATAATTTGCAAAACCGCCTTGCCTTTGCTAGCTAAACATTGATTTATTTTGTTAAAATAGGTTTCCCAATATTGTTTGCCAACCGCCTCAAACATTTCGATAGATACAATATTTTGATAAACATTGTTTTCGTCACGATAATCTTGTAGCTTAACCTCAAACTGTTGATTTTTGTGAAAATTTTCTTGACAATATTGCTGTTGTTGCTTAGAAAGAGTAAGGCCAGTTACAGAAAAATTATGTTGAGTTGCCAAATTAGCAAAACCGCCCCAACCGCAACCAATTTCAAGAATTGAGCCTGTTTTTAACTTATTAAGAATGTTATGATATTTGTTGATTTGGGCTTGTTGCAAATCGTCTTGCGGTGACAAAAATAAACCGCTAGAATAAGTCATGGTTTGATCAAGCCACAAACTATAAAAATTATTGCCAAGATCGTAATGAAATTCGATATTTTTTTTACTGCCTTTTTTGGTATTTTTATTAAACCAGCATTTAAGATACAACCACCAAGCTTGCCAACGGTTTTGATGCAAAAATTCTTCGAGATATTTGCTGTTGATAGTAAAAAAAGCTAACAAATCTGGCAAATTCGGGCTAGACCATTGATTGCGAATATAAGCCTCTCCAAAGCCAATATCGCCATCACTAAACAATGTTGAAATATTATTTTCGTCTAAAATAATAATTTCACAAATATTGCTGGTATCTTCGCCAAATATTTTTTTTTCACCATTAGGAAAAAGAATAAGCAAAGATGAGTGTTTCACTTGCTTTAAAGCTTCAAAAAGTAAGTTCATTGCTTAATTATTAAAAACTTGTTGAAAAATATGATCGATATGTTTTAGATGATAGCCAATATCAAACAATGATTGCAACTTTTCTTTGCCTAATTTGTTGATTATTTCTGGTTCTTTTTCAAGTAAAGACAAAAAACTAGATTCTTCTTTTCTCCAGATTTTCATAGCATTTTTTTGCACCAAAGCATAGGCTTGTTCTCGAGAAATGTTGGCTTCTTCAATTAAAGCCAGCAAAACTCGTTGCGAATAAACCAAGCCACCCAAATTATCGAGATTTTTTTGCATATTTTGCGGGTAAATCAACAAATTTTCTACCAATAAAGTGAGTCGGTGCAAAGCAAAATCAAGAGTGATGCAACAATCAGGGGCAATGAATCGCTCAACCGCAGAATGAGAAATATCTCTTTCGTGCCATAAAGCAACATTTTCTAGGGCAGGAACCACAGCACTTCGCACCATTTTTGCCAAACCAGTGAGATTTTCGCTTAATACCGGGTTTCTTTTGTGAGGCATAGCAGAACTGCCTTTTTGCCCTGGGCTAAAAAATTCTTCGACTTCTAAAACTTCGGTTCGTTGTAAATGCCTAATTTCAACCGCAATATTTTCGATGCTAGAAGCAATAACCGCCAAAGTGGCAAAGAAAAAAGCATGACGATCTCTTGGAATTACTTGAGTAGAAATGGTTTCAGAAATCAAGCCAAGCTTGTTGGCTACAAAATCTTGCACTTGTGGAGCAATGTTGGCAAAAGTGCCCACCGCCCCCGAAATGGCACAAATAGCAATTTCTTGTTTTGCCATTTTTAAACGTTGTAAATTTCGCTTAAATTCGGCATAAAACCTAGCCATTTTCAAGCCAAAAGTGGTTGGCTCGGCATGAATGCCGTGCGATCTGCCAACACATACAGTATTTTTGTGTAAGAAAGCCTGTTTTTTTAGAGCTTCTAACAGTTTTTCTAATTTAGTGATTAACAAATCGCAAGATTGTGTTAGTTGCATCGATAAAGCAGTGTCAAGCACATCAGAGCTGGTCATGCCATAGTGAATGAATTTAGAATTTTCGCCAGTAAGTTCGGCCAAATGGGTGAGAAAAGCAATAACATCGTGCTTGGTGGTTTGCTCGATTTCATCGATTCTTTCTACATTAAATTTGCCACCAGCTTTGGCAAAATTTTGGCGAAGCCTGCCGGTGGTGCCCGCTGGAGCAATGTTGAGTTGCTCTAAACACTCGGTGGCAAGCATTTCGATTTCAAACCAAATTTGATATTTGTTTTCTGCCTGCCAAATAAAACTCATTTCGGGCAAAGAATATCGCTGAATCATAACTTAAAAGATAAAAAAATTAAAAACATCATTTTAAAATTACTTTTCATCAAAAGCAATGTTTTTGATGAAGTTGCATAGCAATACCAATTCCATTAATTAAAATAATACTATGGTTTTAACTAATGGAAATGGTATAATATCTATTGTTTCAATTTATATTAATACAGCATTTTTTTATAACAAAAGAACAAGAAGAGATTGAAAACAAAAATTCCTTTTCTAGAATTTGAAAGTTTATAATATCATTTCCCGTCTTTAAATCTTATGCAAAACAACCTAACCAAACAAGCTTGTTAATTAAAAATGTTAAACAAGCAACTAGCAAAACATTTCAATAAATCAACTAAAAAAGGCTTTAGCTTGCTTGATGCCTCGATTTTATTGATTATTTTTGCCCTTGTTGCTATTAGTTTTTTGGCTGTAAATAGCTTTGAAAACCTCTATAAACAAACAAAAGTAGATTATAAAAGAATACAAAACATTAAAAATAAAATCGAAGCACTCAAACTAAAAAATAGTGCAGGATGTAAAGAGGGTGATTGTAGATATACGGTTCTGCCCTGCCCTGCTACTGGCGGAAACGGAGAGGAAGTGGCAAGACAAGCTGAAGGTTGTGCTGGACTAACACCAAAAATTATAAAAATAAACAATATTGATTATTACTATTATTACGGCGAAATACCTTATGTAACTTTAGGTATTGCCAAAGAAGATGCTATTAATCGCTACGGCAATTTTTATGGTTATTTAATTCCTGTATTAGGCACTAGCGATTTTGCACCAGATGGCTTTGCCAATTATAAAATTTTTGACACTGGCGATAAAACAACCGCTTCTTTTAGCGATTTTAGTAACACCAATCAATTTAGCGACACAACCACTGTTGCAGAAAGCACTTCTGAATTATGTAATATTCCAGAAAATCAACTTTATGAAGGCAAAACACACAGTAGCAGAACTGGCATTTACAAAACAATTTCTAACGGTGAATCGTTAAATATAACTTCTTACCAATGTCAAGCAGACGGTTTAAAACAATATGTTTCTGATTTAACCAACGATACTTTTAATGCATCTTTAGATACTGTGATTAAATGTTTTTCTGGTGGTTCAGATTTTACAATAAGCAAAGAATGCCAAAAAGCCTGCCTTAAAAATACAAAAGGTTTAAGAGAGGAAGGGAAAAATTTTTGCAACGCTCTAAAGAATAATAATTGCTCAGTAAATTGCAGTATATTAGATGGCATTATAGATGGTGTTAATGGATATTATAATGGCGACATCTATCAAAATAGTTGTCAAGGCGATTCAAATAAATATCAAACCACCACATTTAATTGCGGATGTGCGGTTTCTAATATCGACAGAACTATCAACGATGCTAAATATTTTGATCCCACTAGCAAAACCTGTTTGGGTAAAATGTGTAAAGTATTAAGCAGAACAGATCTTGCTACTATTTTATACAACAGCAGTTTAATTAAAGATTCTTCACAAGCCAATCCCACTTTGGTTGAATATAAAAAGCCAGCTCAAAAAGGTTTGTTATCTTGTGCTTATGGCTATAACGATAATCTCGCCCCACTTAATTATTTATGCGATACAAACAATAACGCAATCACCATTAACGGCTCTTGTGCCACCAATGAATGCTTGGTTCCTTTAACAAGTGGCACCGCTGGTGCTTTAGCACCTTCAAAAGTAAGTCACACTCAACAAATTTATTGCCTTAAAGGTTATGTATCTAGTGCAGGAACTCTCACTGCCAACTGCCCAAATAACGATTATGCCACCGCCATTACCGGAACAATCACTGGTGGCAGTTGCACCAGAATAACCTGCACAAATCCAAACACCACTGGCTATACAGTAACTGGCTTAACTAATTTTGATTATACCGATATAGCAAAAGCAATAACTGGCTTAAATTGTGCCTCTGGATATGACGGAACAGCAACATATACTTGCACCACACATAATGCACCCGCTGTTTTTGCAGGTTGTGCTCGCATAACTTGTGAAGCCACTCAGAATATCGCTAGTAATATTATTAACAATTTCGGTGCTTATGTTTATAGTGGTGGAGCTAATGCTATAAAATACACAACTTATACCAAAGACCCTTGGAATAGTAGTCAACCAACTAGAGATAATCTAATTTTGTTAACAACTGGATTTATTGGAAACATAGATTATGACTGGGGAGATTCTGCTGTTTTAGATACTGGCAAAGTTGATGATGTTATAATTAATTTTACTGGATATTATAGAGCCAGCAGAACAGGGATTCATTATTTTGGCACATATTCTGATGATGGTGTTGTAGTTAAAATCAATAATCAAGAAATTATTAATGATTGGGCTATTTATGGTAGAAAATTAAACTATCATGATGCTGGAATAAATCTTAATAGCGGAGATATTGTTCCTATTGATATTTGGTGGTATGAAAATAAAGGTGATGCGAATATTCAATTTGTAGTAAGTAGTGATAAATCAAGCTGGACGGTAATACCCGCCTCTAGCTTTACTTCTTCTATTGCAACCAGTGGCAATAATATTTATTTTGATTTTGGTCAAACTGTTACTGGTCCTTTATCTTGTAATACTGCTAGTGGTTATGTGAATAGTGGTGTCAATATTAGCTATTCTTGCCCGAATCGCAATAATCTGACCATAGAAGGTTGCGGACCGCCTAACTATGCTGATATTGGTTTGTGGCTTGAAGCTAAAGACAACACTTATAATTCGTTTGGTAGTAATTTAAGTAATATTACTACATGGAAAGATTTAAGTGCTAATAAAATTAATTTTACCGCTTCAAGCTCTGCTTTGCAAAGCCTTAGTGCTATAAATGGCAAATCCGCTCTTAATTTAAGCGGTCAAAACTTTTCTGCCACCGTTGATAAGGCGAAAATTATTAGCAACAACACCGACTCTACCATTTTTATTGTGCAAAAATCAGAAAATGCCAGCAGAAATTCAAGCTTGTTGTGGCAAGATGGTGCTAATAAATTAATGCAAATATCTACCGATTCTGCTGATAACGGCAAATTTAAATTCGATTTTTCTCCTACTGCAAGCTATAAATCATCAAATCAATCTTATAGCACAAGCCCAACTTTAATATCGATAGTAAAATCTAGTAGTGGCACGATTGCTTATCAAAATGCTTTGACAATCATCAACAATAACACCGCTTCTAGCATTTCTTCCACCTCTGGCACTCTTACTATTGCCAACGATTTTGTTGGCAAATTAGGCGAGATTATTATTTATAAAAGATCATTAAACAATACCGAAAGAGTTAATGTGCAAGATTACTTGGCAACTAAATGGGGATTCTCTCCAAAAATTTGCATTAAAATTAATGGTAACACTGGTTATGTAACAAGAGATACCACAAAATTTTCGAACCAAAGCATTGCTGACGGAACTGTTCTTTCTTGCGATCGAGGCTACAATGGCTCTATTTCTGCTAGTTGTTTGCTTTATGGTGGCGAAGCAACGGTTAGTGGCAGTTGCAGTATCAACAAATGCTATGTAACTTTTAATAAAGATAATTCAGTAGGCGGATCTGCTCTAGTAAGCACCACTCTATATGATCATGACACCTATTATAGCACTATTCTTGCCAATGCCTCAACTGCAACTCTTGGTGCAACAACAAACACTGGTGGAGCAAAATGCCCTTATGGTTATAGCAAACCATTGGTTGATAGTTTTTCTTCTGCAATTGTTAACAGTAAATTAGATTGCACATCTAGTGGCTCAACACTCACTGTTGGCACTTGCACCATCAATAGATGCAATGTTTTAAATCCAAACATTGTTGGCGGAAGTGGAACTTTAACAACCTTTACTCATGGCGATCCGATTACTTGCAAAACTGGCTTTACTCAAACAGCTCCAATTACTGCCGACTGTAATAATATTTTACTTGGTAGGGTTTTTGGCGGAAATTGTGTGCCAAACGAATTTTATAGTATTGGCATAGCTTCTTCACTCACTTTATGGCTAGATGCTAACGATGCCAGCTCTATTATGAAATCAGGAACGGCACCAAACGAAAAAATTGGCACCTGGATAAGTAAAATAAATAGTGCTGGCGGAACTGCAACCGAAGTTACTCAAGGCACCGATGCCAACAAACCAACCTACAAACCAACCTCTGCTAATTATAACAATATGCCGGTTATTAGTTTTGATGGCAACGATTCTTTGTTTACTACAACACAAAATATGATGCCAATTACTAATGGTTCAGATAGTTACACTATGATTGCAGTACATAAAATAAATTCTTCTAGTACCATGACTTTATTTGAACAAAATTCTAACTCTTTACAAAATTTTAAGAGAGCTGGTATGTTATTTGTGAGTAATTTTGCTTATTTTTCTGGAGAAAATGCCTATTATAATTGTAATGATATAGCAAAGGGTTGCATTAGTTCCAACAATAATCTTGGCAACATTTCTAGCATGAGTATAAATAAAATCAATAGTGCAAGTTATGTCAATATTTTTAATAATACTGACAGTAAAATTGAAAGTGGCAACTTAAATAAGTTGAGTACTGGTAATGGTTATTTTGTTGTCGGCAGAAAATTTGATAATAACGAAAAATATGCTGGCGAAGTTGCAGAATTAATGATTTATAATAAATCTCTTAGCGATAACGAAGTAGCTACAGTTCACAATTATTTAGCCACAAAATGGCAATTTTGCTCGATTACTAGCGATGCAAATGGTAAAATTATTGGCTGGGGGGCTTATAAATTTGGCGATAATATTATTAATAGAAGCAGTAAAAAAGCATATCTATCTTATACAGCAACCGCAACTAACATTCCTTCTAATTATTCTATTGTATGCAGTGCTGGCTATACTGGAAGCCCACAATACAAATGCATTAACAACACAATAACTTTAAGCGGTTGCACACCACCAAGCACAAGCAATATATCTTTATGGCTAGATGCCAAAGATAATACCATTTCTTCTTTCGGTGAAAATAATCCGTCTTCTGCAATTACTTTATGGAACGATATCAAAGAAACCACTGCCACAAAATTTAATTTTAGCGGTGGTAATACCACTTATGTTACTGGTGCAAATGGCATAAATTCTAACTCGGCAATTAGTTTTTCTGGCAATTCTACCCTAACTTCTAGCAATGCTGTGTTAAGCAATTTAATCAACACTTCAAGTAATCAAGCAACTGTTTTTATAGTGCAACAATCTCAAAACAGTGGTGGTAGTAGCTTTTTATGGCAAGATAATACCAATACCAATAATTTATTTAAACTCGAAAACTATACCGCTGGCAACAAAACTCAAGTAACTCTTGGTAGCACAACTTATGTTTCAAGCGAAAACACTGCCAACACTACCCCAAAAATTATTACGATTTCTATCAATAACAACATTGTTAAAGTTTACCAAGATAACAGAGAAAATAGCAATAACAATAGTTTTACAGTTCTAGATGCAACTACAGCAAATAATCTCACATCGTCCACTGGTTTTTTAAAAATCGCCGATGGTTTTACTGGCAAAATTGGTGAAATCATAGTTTATAAAACAGTATTATCCGATGTCGATCGCATAAATGTGCAAGATTATTTAGCAACAAAATGGGGTTTTACCAAAGTGTGTAGCATCTCTAATGCAAGCGATACTATCGGTGTAAAAACTACCAAAAATATTTATTTGCATAATGAAGCTATGCTTTGCCAAAGTGGTTTTACCATGGGAAATGCCAGCACCAGAACCGCAACTTCTGGTTTTGCCATGAATGCAAACTGCACTCAATATGGTGGCAACTATAATTCTTTAAGCAATGTTTCTGGAAATGGCAAATGCTATCTTAACTGCACTGTGCCTAGCCAAAGCAGAACTGATATTATTTTTGGCACCTATAATCATAACACCGCAGTGCAATGTGCTACTGGCTATAGCAATGGTTCTAATGGCACTTCTGTAGTTTGCGGATTAAACACCGATGGAGTTGTGCCAACTTGTTATCGAGATTGCACTGTGCCAACTAGACCAGATTTAGTAAGCGGAACTTATAGACACAATCAAAACATTAGTTGCAACACAGGATACAACAGTTCTGGCGGCTCGACAGTTGTTTGTAACGACAGTAATTATGCTGGTTGTTCTACCAACAATTGCACCGTAAATTTAACCAACGGCAATCAAACTATAACTTCTCAAACCGCAACATCTTGCACAAGCATTTTAAATAATCCAAATTTAACTTGTTCTTTTGGCTATTCTAAACCAGCAACATTCACTACAACTCAAAGCATTTGCAATAGCGACGGCAATTTTATTTGTAGCCCAAATAACGGCACCACCACAATTGGCGCCTGCACTCCTAATAATTGTGTTTTTACTGAACTTGAAGCCTTAGCAAATAATATTATTATTAATTCTCCACTTGGCATCAACACCAATTCTTCTATAACCATTAACGGCACCAACGGTAGTTGTCTTCCTTTTTATTACGGATCGCCAACTATAAGTTGTTTAGCAGAAACCGAAACCATAACCAATTCTTGTCAGGCAAATACTTGCAATATCACTAATGTTGCCAGTGCCACCAATTCTGCAAGTAATTCGCAAGTAACACACTCCAACACTGTTTATTGCATCAATGGTTATAAACCAATTTTAAACTCTGGCTTTTACACTTTAACTGCTCAATGCTCTAGTAATGGCGGAGCTGGCTCTTTAATAGGAGGTAGTTGTCAAGCGGTTGCATGCTCTATTGATTTTGATGCTAACAACAAAATAAATGGCTGGAAAGCCTATCAAAAAACTGCCAACTTTTCTAGATCAACCTCTTTTTCTTATACACCAAACCAAACACCTATAAACGATATTATTTGCGATACCGCTTCTGGTTATGTAAAAACTGCCTCCGACATCACCTACACTTGCAATGCCGATGGCTTGAAAATGCAAGGTTGCACTCCGCCAATTACCGCTAATTTAACTTTATGGCTCGAAGCCAAAGATAACACCTATGGCTCTTTCGAAATCGAAAATGTTACCAACAATGCAACCATCACCAAGTGGAACGATCTCAAACCAACAGGAGCAAAATTTACTTTTCAACCAATTTATCCCAACAATTCTTATCCTTGCACTTTTGGCACCGCCTGCACTAGCAATGTTTCTTATATTACTTTAGCAAATGGCACTTTGTGTAATAATCAATGCAAAACCGGCGGCGATATTTTATTTAAAAACCAAACTAACGGCATTAATAATGGTTCGGCAGTTGCTTTTAACGGCGATAATTCGTTGCTTGGTTTTTATGCTAGCAACAATAATTTTAATATTTCTCGCTCCGATATTGCCGGCAACGATCAAGCAACCATCTTTATTGTGCAACAAGCCGACTCCACCAAAAACACCAACAGTTTTGGGTGGAGTAGCGAAGGTAATTATGCATTCTACAATGGTCATTCTTCTTCTACAGTAAGCCAAACTGGAGCATGCTCACCAACAGAACAGTTTATTGTGCCTGCAACAGGCATCAACGGTGCCAACTTTACTAGCTGGACAAACTCAGCAAACACAAAAACATTAAACCAAAGAAATACACCTCCAAAATATGCCAATAATATTTTCGGATCTTCTCCTGCATTATTATTTGATGCAGGCAATTCTTGCTTACAAACCTCAGCAAATTACACAGTTTATAAAAATAACTTTACAGTAATAATTTATGCTAAACCTACCAGCACCACAACAACCCATCTAGATAGAGAATCTGCTAACGGAACAGGAGCTTGTTGTGCAGATGGTGCTAAATATCTAATTTACCCAGAATGGGGATCTACATATGGTAGTTATGCAGGAGTAGGTGTAAATGTTGGCACAAATGCAGTAGAGATAGTTCAGCATGCAGGAGGCTATATGCCAGCACCTCTTAGTATTGTTCTTACAACTGCCGAACAAGCAAATTATGTAGATGGAATGATAATTACCATTCGTTATACTAATAAAATACCTTATTTAAAAATTACCGATATTTATGGAGGAAACATTAAAACAAAAACCAGACTAGACAATGCTGGTTATGATTTTTATTTTCCTTATGCTATTAGTTGCGGTTCCAATGATTACTGGAACTACGATTATTATCGAGGCTATGTTGGCAATATTTATTATTACAACTCCTCTCTTAGCGATACTACATTAAATAGCTGTATTTCCCTTGGCGGTGGCGAAAGAATGTTATCTTCAGTTTATGATAACAATAAAATATTGTTTGATTTTTCTAAAACCGATGCAACTAATTATCGTGCACAATCGGCATCTATAGGCAATAACAACCCTGTTTTAATTAGCTTGGTTAAAAATACTAGCACCTCGGTTGGCTATCAAAATAGTCTACAAGTTTTAACCAACAATAACAACAATTCTTTTACTTCTCCTATCACACGCACTGGGCAAATCTTGGTTGGTTCTGCCGATGTTGATAGATTAGGCAGTTTTCTCAACAATTTCACTGGCAAAATTGGCGAAATTTTAGTCTACAAAACCGCACTTAGCGATGCCGATAGAATATCTACACAAACCTATCTTGCCAAAAAATGGAATTTGCCAATGGTTTGTTCCACCATTCCAGCTACCGCAGGCATTTCTGCCACCAGTAGTAGCCAAGGTTTTGCTCATAACGACTACATCACTTGCGATGCTAGTGGCTATAGCAGTTCGGTGCAGGTTAATTGCCAAAACTACGGCGGGCAAGCAACCATTGTTGGCTCTTGCAACCCAGATAATTGTGTTCTTACTCCCGCAGAAGCAAGTAGCAACAATATTAGTTTGGTTAATTCGTTAAGCATATTAAGTGGCAATAATTCTGGTGTGTTAACTTGTAAAAATGGTTACAACGGCTCGCCTACTGTTTCTTGTAATACTGGCAACAAAACTTTTAACAACCCTTGCCAAGCAAATGTTTGCCAAGTTGCTAATGTTGCTAATGTTGCCAATAGTGCAAGCGGAACAAATCTTACTCACAACACCACCGCTTATTGCACTTCTGGCTACACCGCCAACGGCTCAACTCTCACAGTCAACTGCCCAAGTAATGGCGGAACTGGCTCAATTACAGGTGGCAGTTGCACTCAAATTACCAGTTGCACAGCCTCTTCTGCCACTCCTGGTGGCAAAATTATTGGCTTTGGAGCCTATAAATTTAGCGGGAGCAATTCTTCTGCCCTGTTGGCAACAGCAACCAACAAAACCACCGTTCCCACTTCTGCCAATATCGTGTGTAGCGAAGGTTATGTTGGCACCCCTAGCTATACTTGCAATGCCAACTTTCAACTCAAAGGATGTTTACCGCCAGTACCAGATTCTAGCAAAATAAGTTTATGGCTCGAAACCAAAGACAACACCATCGCTTCTTTTGGCAGAATTTTAAACAATAACGAATCGGTTCCAGTTTGGAACGATCTAAAAGAAAATGCCACTCCTTTTGAATTTCGACCAGTTGGCACTTTAACCTATGTAAATAGTGGCATCAATAACAGCTCTGCTATTAATTTTAATGGTGGTGCAGATGATGGTTATTTTCTTGGTTATTTAAACAACGATCCGAATATCAGAATCGACACTCTAGCTAGCGGTTCTGTAGATGATATAAACCAATCGAGTTTATTTATAGTGCAAAAAATAAATCAGCAATTATACAGAACATCTAATTTTGCTTGGTGGAGAAATTGGTCTCAGTCTTTTATGCTTGATTATAACAGCACAAACAATCTTACTAGATTACAATTTAATGCAGATTCAATTAAGT
>RFXY01000130.1 GCA_009921385.1 Pseudomonadota bacterium | reverse complement strand
TTTAACTTCCTAATTGACCACTAATATTATTTAATAAATAATCCTGTCTCAGATTTTTTATTAACTTTATTGGTCTTAATTTATGAACAAAATTATTGAATTAAACGAAACATTAATTAACAACGCTAAACAAGAATTAAAGGCAATACCATTTAGCAAAACTACCATAAAATTAAAAACAATCGCCGCATTAAATAATAACAGCATTACAAAGGTTGCTGAGGTTTTTGGTATCAGAAGAAATACTATTAAAAGCTGGATCAGAAGATTTAGCATATCTGGAGTGGAAGGCTTAGAAAATAAGCCAAGAGCGGCAAAAAAATCAAAGCTAAATGAACAACACACGAAAGAATTGATAAGGCTGATAACAGTTTCTGACGGACAGAATTGGACATTGCTTAAACTGCAAAAATTAATTCAGAAAAAATACGGGATAGAAATAAGTAAGGCTGGGATCTGGAAGATATTAAAAAAACTAGGCTTTAGTCATATCACTGCAAGACCAGTACACCATAAACAAGATAAAGAAAAACTAGAAGAATTTAAAAAAAACTCTAATTGAAATAAAAGAAAAAAATCCGCATAAGAAAATATTATTTTTTGATGAATCAAGATTTGGAACTCATTCAAAGATGGGTCGCTCTTGGTACAAAAAAGGGCAAAGAACTAAGGTAAAAATAAAATTAGGATTCAAAAACTTTTATCTTTATTCGGCAGTTATGCCAAAGAATGGTGAAAACTTCACCTTGCTAATGCCAGCAGTCAATACTGATTGTATGAATGTTTATTTAAAAGAATTATCTGAAGAAATAAAAGAAGATTTTATTTTAATTATGGATGGAGCTGGTTGGCATAAATCAAAGGGTTTAATTGTTCCAAAAAATATTCAAATAGTTCTTCTTCCACCATATTGCCCAGAGCTTAACCCAGTTGAAGGATTATGGAAATATATCAAGAATCATACGATCAAGAATAGGGTGTTTAAAACTTTAGAAAATCTTGATCTTGAAGATGAGGTTTGTGAGTTTGTCAGAAATTTAACAAAAGATGTTGTGATTGGTATTTGCTTCGGTGGTTAATTAGGAAGTTAAATTAGTATTATGCGACAGTCTCATGATTGACACGATGGGATATGGGATTTACAGAATGAACAAGGGACAGGCTAAAAGATATTTTCCTCTTCCGGATTATGATTTATCAGGTCCCCATGCAGTAATAATGACTATTTACGGGGGAATTGTTGATATTGCATATAGTCAAATGCTTATGCAGAAAACAGACTTACCATTTACAGATGTTTTAGCTTTAGACAGAGTACAAAAAAAACTTTCTATAACAGATGATGCAATTTTACGACTTCGCCGTCTAAAATTGATCGAAGGAAGAAAACCAAATTTTCATGTTTCTGCTGTCGTGGCCGATGTAACATCTAGTCGCGCAGACTACATACGCACCAGATCTCTTGATGATGAATACTACAAAAAGCTGATTATAGATTATTTAGATAAATTTGGCAAAGCTTCTAGGTCTGATATTGATTCGTTTCTTTCCGATAAATTAGGTGATGTTTTGGATTCTTCGCAGAAAGAAAGGAAAATAGGAAATCTACTTACCAATCTACGTAGATCTGGATATATTATCAATAATGGTTCGCGCTCAAAGCCATTATGGCAACTTGCAGAAAGAATGCAGAAAGAAAATAACAATTTGCAGAAAGAAAATTAGGGAAAGAACGCCTAAATAAGGTATCTGACTACCTCTTTGAATGCAGAAAGAATGCAGAAAGGAGTAACTTCAGGAAACGGAAATTATTGTATGTTAAGGCTATTTCTGGAAATAGAAAAGTGACTTCAAATTAGTAAAATCAACAGTTTTCTCAAAATCCTGTGGGGATTTCCCCCTAAATATCCAGTTCTCGCATATTTGTATCACCACTGGTGTCACTAATGCAGATTTAGTAAGGTTTAGGAGTTAGATCCGACTGCAAGTAAAGAGGATGGCGTTATTTATATTGAGATTTTTTGACCAGAAACCGTGAAAAACTTAAGTCCAATCAGAGAATTTCTATGACTTATAAGACTCTTGATCTTATTAATAGCGATAAAACAAAAGCTATAAAAAATGATAGTGCTAAATTTTTAAGAATATTGATTTATAAAATGACATAAAATTTCAGTTGAAAAAATTTCCGGTTAAAAAACAAAACTTACCACAAAAAATATGTACCAATTGTCAAAGACTCTTTGCTTGGAGCAAGAAATGGCAACAAGTGTAGGACGAGGTAAAATGTTGCTCAAAAAGACGCAGTCAAAAAATATGATAACAGTATTTTTTGATGGAAAATGCGGATTATGTTCCAAAGAAATCAACTACTATCGCAAAATTGCCCCAGATGGAATATTTATTTGGCAGGATATTACAAAATCCGCGGATGATCTGAAGGCTAATGGAATAAGTCTTTCTCAAGGTTTAAAACTTTTACACACTAAAGATATTGATGGAAAGTTTTATGTTGGTGTTGATGCTTTTATAGTCATCTGGAAGCAACTAAAAAGATGGCGCTTATTGGCAATTTTTGTGTCATTACCAATCATCAAACAAATCATAAATTTTGCATATAAAATTTTTGCCAACTGGCGTTTTAAAAGGCTAAAACATTGTCAGTTGGCAGAAAAACAAGACTCATTATGAAATTATTAGCGATCACATTATTATTAACAATTTTTGCAAACACAGCAATGTCACATGAAAAAGTAAAAAACATATTAGGCACAAAACTTCAATCTTGTTGCACTGATCCTATGACTGGTTTTTTTAGAGATGGCTATTGCAAAACCAATATGATGGATCAAGGCACGCATGTTGTGTGTGCAATTGTGACGGATGAATTTCTTAAATTCACCAAATCCAAAGGCAATGATTTAACTACACCAAGACCTGAACATAGATTTCCCGGATTAAAAGCTGGTGACGGCTGGTGCTTGTGCGCGTTACGCTGGAAAGAGGCTTATGAAGCTGGAGTTGCTCCGCCAATCAAGGCTGAATCAACACATGAAAAAGCACTGAACTATATTTCAAAAAGCACATTAGAAAAATTTAAAACCAATTAAATGCAAATACTTGAGAGAAATTTTCAAACAAGAAAAGAATTGATTGAATATGTAAAAATAATTGCTCCTTGGGCAAAGGGTGAAGCCTCGCCAATCATCGGTGGAAATGATGAAGCAAAAAATAAAATGCAAAAAATTGATCCTGTTAATTATGGAAAAACTAGAAACTTTGCAGACGGAAAAATTACAAAACTCTCTCCCTACATTCATCATGGCGTTGTAAGCTTAAACGAAGTTAGAAACTGTGCTTTAACAAGATGCTTAGAAAAATACCCAGAAACAAAACATATTGAAAAATTTATTCAGGAATTAGCTTGGCGTGATTTTTGGCAACGCATTGCAAAAAGCCATCCTGAATGGATTTGGAATGATGTCGAAGAATATAAAACCGGCCACA
>RFXY01000129.1 GCA_009921385.1 Pseudomonadota bacterium | reverse complement strand
CCTGCAGGCAATATTCGACCAGCAGAACCACATGAATATAAACCAAATCTTACCGGAACTCCTAATTTGTGTGTTGAAATTGGTGGTGGTTTAGCAGATAATCGAAAGTTGGTTGATTTTTGTGAGGCAACTTCATATCCTTTAAAATTTGAAAAATATAAAAATTTTAACACTAACTTTGTTAACAAAATCGATTTAATTCAGCAAGGTAATATTAGATATCAAGGGCTTATAGGCACTGATTATTCTCGAGGAGATTCAGATGTTTCTGGCATCGATATATCTCATCAAAATAGAAAAGATGGAATAATTGTTACTGGCAATACGCAAACAGCAAATGCCGAGATAGATGTTTCTTTTAAAGGAGATAGCGGAATTTATGGAATTTGTAATGGTTTTTGGAAAAATAAAGATATTACAGCTAATATGGTAAGATATAGCTGTGCACCTTTAATACAAGCAACACGAGGGGCAAGTCTTATAAATTCTTGTGAAAGATTTTCTTGTCCCGATGTTAGCTACGGAGTGGGCGATAATCTAAATCAACCTGCATCCGATGGTCTTTATTATCAAAATGGCAATGTAACTGGTCTTGATGTGGCAAAAAATAGAGGCTATGCTTCTTGGGCTAAATTTACAAAAACAACTGATTTTATAGAGAATGTTAATAATGGCAGTTGTTTAGTTGGTTTTGCTAAAGATGGCTCTGATGTTGATAATATTAATTGTTTTGATACAGGTGTTTGTGCCTCTCCAACCTATATTTCTGCAAAGTCAATGCTTACTGCTATCTGCCCAACATCAAGCGGGGCAACAAGTTGTTCTGAATCAAGTAAGAATGTCTATAACAGTGATGGCACATTGCCATCCACTCACTGCAATCAATTTGGTTATTGGCGATTTGATTGGAATGAAGAATTTAGAAAAGCTCATATCGCAGACGGTTTTACCTCTGCAGGAGAAACTATTTTAAATAGTTGTCAAAGAATTCAGTGTTCTATTACTAATTTAGAAGATAAATTTAAAGATGGTAGTTTAAATCAAACTCCAGTTCGCTTAATTAAACAAAGATGCTCAGTTGATGGTTTAAATCCTATCATTGTTGCCGAATTAAATAACCAAGTAGATAAAGCTTTAGATATCAATAAATATTATTATTTAAAAACCAACAACTTGGCAAATTGTAAAACTGCCCAAAAATTGCATATAGTTCGAAATGCAACACAATATTTAGAGAATACTCCCCCAAATGCCGCTAGTTTTGTTGATATTACCATTCCTACTACTGCTTTAGGTTATAATAATGGTTTTGATCTTAGTGGCAATACCAAAGTTATTGCTTGGTATTTTAAAGTAGTGCCAACAAATATCATCGAAAGCTCATCATTTGCTTTTACGACCGAAGGCACAAAAGCAACGGCTTCTCATGAAAAATTATTAAAAGTTTGGAGTAGAATTGCTGGCTTTCAGCCAAATACTGATAATCGAACATCAATTCCAGCAATGCGAAACAAAAAAATAGAACATGCTAAAATTGGCGGTGAAAAAACTAGCACAGCAATTGATGACGATGATTATGATATCGAAGGTAAATGTTTAGCTTCTTTAGGCTATAAAGCGATTAGCATTGGTATCAATCCCAAATTAATGTGTAATTATCAAGGTATTTTAAAAGTAAAGCAACCTTGTGTTTCTACTTGTGATGCTGTTGATGATGTTATGGCAAACAACGATTCTCATGGTTATGCTCAGTGGGCTGATACTGAAAATAAAATCAAAATATGTGGAGACAGATGTTCGCCCATTACGACAAAAATTCCTTTTTCTTATGTGAGTAAATCTGTTGAACAAAGATCTGGCACTAGTGTGTGTGTTAATCAGAAAAAACCTTATCCATATCCACCTTTCCGAAGCTCGGAGGGTGTAAAATTTGAATTTATAGATGGTTTGTTAAGTTCTTTATCTGCTCAAACTATTAATCATGATTCTAGTTCTAATCAAAATAAAGATTTATATAGTATTTCAAATTTAATTTCTTGTTTAACAGGTTCAAATGGCTGTGTGGTGCAATTTGATAAAGCCAATATTAGTGAGAATGTTAAGTTATTATCGAGCGGTGGTGAATTTAATTTATATAAAAAAGATTCCGTTGGTGGTAAAGAAAGATTTGCTCCTTATGATATTTTGCCTAGTGTAAAATATAAAATACATCAAATTGGTATCTCTAATGATTATGAACTAATTTTGTTGCAATCAAAAAAACTTACAGAAGATGCTCGTTGGCAAGAATACAATGTTAATAAAAGAAAAATCTTCGTTTCTATTGATTGCTCTTTGAATGGCACTATCATTAACTGTTCTTGCGATGTTTCAGGCAGGCCATTATGCCCTTTTGAAAATGTTGGCGATAAAATTTCTGAAGGTGAGGTGGTAGAAATTAATTTATCATCTGCACTTGTTGCTACCAATAGTTATTCTCTTAAATTTACAAAAGGAGATATTTCTCCTCCTTCTACTAGCCCAATTTCTATTTCTTCTTCTCCCGCTGTTAGTCATTTAGTTTTGCAAATGAAAAAAAATTCCACTGGATTGTGGCAATGGGAAGTTGTTAATGGTAGTGGTAATTATAACGGCTTAAAAAGATTGTTGTTAGGCACTACATTCACAGCTTCTATTCCTAATACTAGTTGTGTACAAACAACAATTGTAGGTGGTCCGGCTTCAAGTGATTACAACTGCACATTAACTCTAACTCTGCCAACCGGAATCACGACTCCTTCGTTAAGCAATAATCAAGAAATTAAAATCAATTTTGGTTCAACAGCTCCTGCCGTTGGCAACAGTTCTGATAATTATAAAATAAAATATAACACTTCACATGTTAAAAAATATAATAGCCAAGGCAATTTAATTGATGATTTTAATTATCAAGAATTAAGTGGAGAATATATTTTAAGAGCAATTTACAACAGCAGAAATACAGATATTGACTACTATTTATTAACTAATGCTGATGATTTTAAATCACAATTTGGTGCAACCATCGACACCCTAATAAACAACTACCCAACTCCTAGCAGAACTTGTCGCTACGGCATTGGCAATGTGTGGAGCCTGCCAGATTCTGCTTGTCAAAATAGCTGTCCTGGGTTAAGTGATACTGTTTCTGCTGATGGTAAAATTGGCGGTGTTCCAATTGATAACATAATTAACAGCAACGATTTTGATTCAAGAATTGGTGCGACAATTACCGAGCATAAAATTAAAATTGATGCTAGTTTTTCTTTAACACAAGGCAATTATTTGTCAGTTTCTTCTGGCCCTTCCCATTTGTCTAGAAATAAAATAGCAGTAAAAGTTGTTAATGTTGATAGTGTAAATAGTGAAGCTACTTTGCATGTTATTTGGCCACAATTAGATTACAATAAAGATGTGACTTTAATTTTGCAAAAAGATGGCGACACTTATAAAATTATACAAGGAAACCCCGATCTTAGTGGTAGCAATGTT
>RFXY01000128.1 GCA_009921385.1 Pseudomonadota bacterium | reverse complement strand
TGAATCGCCATCTGATTTTTGTAGCAAAACCAAAACGATTAATAAAATAGCAATTATTATTTGAATAAAAAGTAAAATATGCATAAAGATTTTTTTAAATAAATTAGAACAAGATTTTATTTTGATTTATTTTATTGACAAGTGTTTTTTTTGTAAAAAAAAGCAGAACTTGATTTTTTTTGCTTTTATTTACAACATTTCGCCAATTTTTTTGTTTTTTAAAATTTCTCTGGCCTTTTCGTATTTGTTATCGTGCCAAAAAATTAAACAACCGTTGCAACCCTTGCCACAACATCCTTCGGTGCCAATTCTGGGAGTTTTGGTGGCGAGATTGCTATCGAGTTCTTTTGCTTGAAAATATTGCTTTCTTTTGTTTTGATATTTCTGTTCGCTTACATTTTCTGCTTCGAGCTGGTGCGATAATTGACGAGAATCGATTTTTAGTTTTTCTTCTTGATTGTTGAGTTTTTCTTTACGCACCAAAGTGCCAGCAGGTAAAATTTTTGGCAAATCTTGCTGATTATGCAGATGAAAATCGCTAGCTAAAATGGCGAATTTTGGTTTTTGCCCGCCGTGCAGAGTGGTGCTAATTTTGTTGTTTGGATATTCTAAAAATTGATAAACTCTCAGCAAAATCGGCTCACGAAGGCTTGGTGATAAAAATTCTAAAACATCTCCTGCATCTAGTTTGTTTTTGCCTTCTAGCACAATAATATCTTGGTTTTGTGAGTTTTTTTGCCAGTCGATAATTTTTGCACAATATTCGAAATGGCTGGTAGAGCCAGTACTTTCGTAGTCGTGAGCCAATTCGGTGAGTCTGCCATCGTGAAAAGCCATAGTATAGCCCCGATTGGCGATAGAATTGATTTCGTCGATATAATCGTCGGCATTCCAGTTGTTTGGGTTGGTAAAATAATCATCGATGGCGGCCCGATAAACCCGAGCAACCGAGCCAACATAAAATTCGGTTTTGTTTCGCCCTTCGACTTTAAAAGAATCAAGCCCAAGTTTGATGTATTCGTCGAGTTTTGGCAATAAACATAAATCTTTAGAGTTTAAAATATACGAACCCGCCACATCTTCTTCAAAAGGCATTAGGGCACCGGGACGAATTTCTTCTTCTAAGAAAAAATCAAATAAATCTTTGTTGTGTTCGTTGATTTCGATTTCGTGTTCGGTGTTGTCTTTGAGTTTGATTTTTAGTTTATAGCCCCACCGACAAGAATGGGCACAGCTACCCTGATTTGCTCCTCTTTCTGCCATAAAGTTAGAAAGCAAACATCTGCCAGAATAAGTCATACACATTGAGCCATGAATGAAGGTTTCAAGCTTAATATTGGGGCATTTTTGCCTGATTTCGGCCATTTCGGCAAAACTCACTTCTCTGGCCAAAACCACTAATTTTGCCCCTTGTTGTTGCCAAAAATCAACGGTAAGCCACGAGCAAACATTGGCTTGTGTAGAAATATGCAGTTCAAGCTCTGGAGCATTTTGCTTGACAAAAGAAAAAACCCCAGGATCGGAAATAATTAAACCGTCGGGCTTTACTTGCTTGACGGTGTTGATAAATTCGGGCAGTTTTTCGATATCTTTGTTGTGCGAAAACAAATTTAAAGTGAGATAAACTTTTTTATTGTGTTGATGAGCGAAATTAATGCCTTCTAACAAATCTTCTAAACTAAATGCCGATTTTACTCTTAACGACATATCGGGAGTGCCACAATAAACGGCATCTGCCCCATATAACACAGCGGTTTTTAATCTTTCAAGATTGCCTGCGGGCATTAATAGCTCTGGTTTTTTCATATTTTGTGTAGTTTATTAAAAATAGAAATGATTTTATTTTTTTGATTTAAAAATAAAAGAAAAATGTTTGTCAAATTCTGTTTGCATATCTTGCAAAGTTTCTATCTTTACCATATCTTTTTCTTTAAAATCCCATTTATATCCCGAGCCGGTGCCATTTTTTCGCCTGTTGTGTAAAGTATTAAAAGGAATATTTTGTTTTAATACAAATTTTACATAAAGCTCGTTTGGCTTAATGCCCAAAAACAAAATAGCATCATAATCGCCATCTTGCTTGATGCCCTCGTTTTGAAATTTATTATTTACATCGATAGAAGCTGTTTTTATTTCAAATTTTATGCCGTTAAACATTAAATCCCAATCGCCTTGATCGCCATCATTATATTCAATTTTTAATCTTCTATAATAAATTTTTGATAATGTTTGTGAAAAAAATCTTTCGCCAAAACTGCCTCTTTTGTCTATTTGCAAAGATCTAATATCTTTATATTTGCTATCGGGATCTAGCCATTGATTTTGAGCTTCTTTTAAAACCTGCTGTAGCAATGGCATGGCTATTTCGTCAATTTCATTCTTTATCATAAAAATCGTGTTGTATAAGTTGTTGTAAAATCAAATCGGTTCGTAAATTTAAAGCACTATTGGTTGATAAAAAAGCCACTTCTTGCCAATTGATTTGTTGAAACAAAGAAACCAATTTTTCTTGATGTTGCAAAAAAATCAAGCCGTAGCCTCTTTTATTTGGCAGATCGTGAAAATTTTTATAGGCTTTCATGCCCGAAAAACAAGTGGAAGGTAAATAAATATGGCAGTGATTTATCATTTTTTTGTTTCTGGTGCTACCAGGAGTTCCGCCATCGGATAGCGAATAAATATTAGCAATAGTTTTGCAGGTTTTATGCTTAACAAGAGGCAAAGAAATTAATTTTGGCTTTACCCACACCTGAAAAATAGTGGCAATATCAACATTTGTGCCATTTGGATATTGAAAAGAATTAAGTGGCAACTTTTCGCTATGCAACAATTGATAACCATCTATTCTTTTCATAGGAGATCCTTTGCCAGTGCTGTGAAATAGAGGTGGCAAAATAAAAGCCACCACATCGGCAAATTGTTGAGAGTGTAAAATAAAGCGTAAAGCCAAATTTCCTCTTAAACCAAAAGGCGGGTTGCCAATAACAATATATTTTTTAGACATCGGTGGCAAATAATGTAAATAATTGCTGGCAATTAATTGAGCAGAAAATTCGTAGGCAGGGTGCAGATCGATGCCAATTCTGCTATCGGCAGGCAAAATATTGTAAAAACTGCAACAGCCGGCACTTGGTTCGATAAAAATATAATCAGCAACAGCAATTTTTGCTTCTTCTAAAATTGTTAGAGTCTTTTGGTAGCAATATTTAGCAATGTGCGGTTTGGTATAGAATTGATCTTGCTTACGATAGTTATTTTTGCTTGGATATTTATTTTTTAGCAAATCATTAAGATCGTTAAAATAATTGTCGGGCACTTCTTTGTTGGCAAGCCATCTTTTGATGGTGCCTTGATGAATATTTAATGCCTGTTTTATTTGCGAAACATCAAAATCGTTGAGCAGTTCGCACAATAAATCAAAAGCGGTTTCAATTGCTTTGGCAGGTTGTTTGTTTAATAAATTCAATTGTTTTGTTGGTGTTAAAAACATAAAATTATTTTTTTGCTTTAAAATTTGCTACACTGCAATTAATAGTAGCAAAAT
>RFXY01000127.1 GCA_009921385.1 Pseudomonadota bacterium | reverse complement strand
TGAACTTATTTTTATCATCATCAGTATAGATTGGCAAACTAGGGCAATTTATTTGACTATATTTTGCAAAGTTGTTAAATATATTTTGAATGTGTTGCCAATTGTTTTTTTCAGTAATTATACGCACCAAATAAACATAAAGCACAGGATTGATTAAAGAAATCGGTCTATAATTATCTTGATTTTTATGAGTTAAAATAGTGTATTTATTATCGCCAGTTATTTTTTTACTAAAATATTTAATGTCATCAATTTTGTCGTTTTCAAAATAATCATTTATTTTTTCTAAAATTTCAGTAAAACTAAAGTATGGAGGCAAATCAGTTGTAAAATAAGCCTTATGTGTTAAAAAATATTTTCTTGCATCATTATTTGATTTTTCAATGATTTTTGTATTTCGTAACTTCATAACTAAACAATTCCATTTTTACTCTAGACACAACTGCCGTAATATGAAATAGAAGCTATAGGTTTAGCATTATAGTTTTTAGCAATAAGTTGCGAATAAGTAATGTCAAATATCTTTTCTTGCCTTGAATCAATAACAAAATCATATTTATTTTGATTATTAAGGCAATATTTTTTTTCTTTTAATAAAGAAATTAACAGATTAAATTCAGCATTAGTTAATTTTGTGTGTTTTTTGTGAACAATGTGGGGAGTATTTTGCAAAATAAAATGTTCACTTACTGTAAAAATGAATGTTTTTCTTGATCCGGTAGCATGACAAGATAAAGAGGCAGGAATTTTATTTGTTTCTTTAAATGAACAAGCAAATAAAATTAAAAAAAGCGATAAAAAAATAAAAATTTTATCGCTTTTTTTGATGTGTATCATAAAATAAAAAACTATCCCGCTACTACAAAATCCATCTTTTCTTTTATTCTAGAAGATTTACCAGTAAGGTTTCTTAAATAATATAATTTAGCCCTTCTCACATCGCCTTGCTTTAGAACATCAATTCCGGCCAAGAGAGGAGAGTATATTGGAAATTTTCTTTCAACCCCAATACCAGAACTAATTTTTCTAACAGTAAAAGTTGAATTGTAGTTATTAAAATTTTTTGTTATAGCAATTACAATGCCATTAAAATTTTGAATTCTAGTTGTGTCGCCTTCTGTTATCTTATATTTTACCGAAACAGTATCTCCAACATGAAAAGATGGAATAGAAAAAGAACGGGAAGATTTAATGTTATTTACTTGAGAAATGTTAAATTTTTCGATAATGTTAGTCATATTTTTAAATAAATTTTATTGAGAGATCTCAACCAATTGAACCTGATCGACCAAGCCCATATAAGCCATAGGAGCTTTGTCGCCAGCACGAAAACCATATTTTAGAATTCTAGTATAACCACCGTTTCTTTCAATTATTCTTGGGCCTATTACTTTAAACAACTTTTCAGTAATATTTTGATTACCAAGAATAGACACTACCAATCTTCTATTAGCAAGATTATCGATTTTAGCTATTGTTATTATTTTTTCCACGAAAGACTTCAATTCTTTTGCTTTTGGCAGTGTTGTTTTAATTTCTTCATGCTCAATCAATGCAATCGCTAAGTTTCTTAGTAAAGATTTTCTATGAGCACTATTTCTATTTAATTTTCTACCTTTTATTCTATGTTTCATAATTTCTAAAATTCTTTATTTTTATTTTTTACCAAATCTTCTATATTTTTCGGAGGCCAATTTTGTATTTTTATTCCGAAAGACAAGTTCATAGATTTGAGATTTTCTTTTAATTCATTCAATGACTTTCTGCCAAAGTTTGCAGTCTTAAGCATCTCAGCTTCAGTTTTAATTACAAGATCTCCAACATAAATAATATTTTCATTTCTCAAACAATTATAAGAACGAACAGAAAGCTCCAATTCATCTATTGTTTTTAATAAATTTCTATTAAATTCGGGCTCTACAGAATCTTTTTGCTCTTTAGCAAAATCAATATTCTCAACATCTAAATTAACAAAAAACTGAAATTGGGTCTGTAAAATTTTTGCCGCAACAGCCAAAGCATTTCGAGGAGAAATAGCCCCATTTGTAGAAATATCAACGATTAACTTGTCGTAATCAGTTGCATTACCAACCCTTGCATTTTCAACACGGTAAGCAACAGTTTTTACAGGATTAAACAATGCATCGACAAAAATAGTTCCTATTGGCATATCCTCTTTTATAAGGTTTTCTGCAATAACATAACCCTTACCAGACTGAACATAAATAGTCATATCAATTTTGCCACCAGTTTCTATATTGCAAATCAAAAGATCTTTATTTAAGATCTCAACTCCAGCTGGAGCAAATATTGATCCAGCATAGACAGATCCAATTTTATCGGAGTGTAATTTTAAAACAACCGGTTCAGAATTATCTTTAGAAATGGCAAGACATTTTAGGTTCATAATAATCTCTAAAACATCCTCTTTTATGCCATTTATAGTGCTATATTCATGTAAGACACCCTCTATTTTTACTCCAACAACAGCAAAACCAGTAATCGAAGATAGCAAAACTCTTCTTAAAGAATTTCCCAAAGTATTTCCAAAACCTCTTTCAAAAGGCTCAAAAACAATAACGGAATGTTTAAGATCATCAAAACCCTCTTTTAAATTAACAGATGCTGGCTTTGTTAAATTAACCCAACTTTCTTTTAAAATAGTCATAAAATTAATAAATTAATTAAGAAAAATATTAAACCCGACGACTTTTAGCTGGGCGACAACCATTATGAGGTAAATATGTAATGTCCTTTATTAATGTGACATTTACCCCACATGCCTGTATGGCTCTCAAAGAAGCTTCTCTACCAACACCAGGACCTCTTATTTCAACAACAACACTTTGCAAACCATATTCTTTTGCGATATTAACAACATGTTGAGTAGCGACTTGAGCAGCATAAGGAGTTGCTTTTCTTGAACCTTTAAAGCCATGCTTACCGGCAGAAGACCAAGAAACAACATTGCCAGAAGTGTCAGATATTGATACTATGGTATTATTAAAGCTGGCAAACACATGAACCACACCGTTAACAATGTTTTTTTTCTTTTTAGATGAAGATTTTACAGTTTTTTTCTGAGCTAAATCTGTTTTTGTTTCTGTCATTTTAATACTATTTTAATTATTTAACCGCTTTCTTTTTGTTTGCTATTGCAACACCCCTACCTTTTCTTGTTTTGGCATTGGTGTGAGTTCTTTGACCTCTTACTGGTAATTTTCTCACATGTCTTATGCCACGATAACAACCAATATCGATAAGTCTTTTTATATTAGAGGAGACTTTTCTTCTTAGGTCTCCCTCAAGAACACCGAGATTCTTTTCAATATAAGATCTCACTTCTGCCAACTTGATTTCGTCAAGCTGGTTAGTTCGTGTAAAAAAATCTATTTTTAGATTTTTGCATATTTTTTCTGCAGAAGTCGTGCCAATTCCATAAATATAAGTCAAAGCAATTACAAATCGCTTTTCTTTTGGAATGTTAATACCAGCAATCCTAGCCAAAGTTATATCCTCTTAAAGGTTAATATTAATATAAGTTTTAAATTTTCGTTAGATTTTGAATT
>RFXY01000126.1 GCA_009921385.1 Pseudomonadota bacterium | reverse complement strand
GCAATTTTTGCTTCGTTAATTTTGAGATTTAATTGATGCAGGTTAAAAAGTGATGACATAGGTTTATTGAGTTTTATTGCCAAAAGGGCACTGTTGCATTCGAAAGCAGTAGTCGATATTTTAAACTGCCTCTACATTTTTTGCAAGGTCGAAATTTTATTTCAACTTTTTAATTTTGCCTTGCACTCGATCTAAATTCACCTTCTGCAGAAGGGGTGGCCGCGATAGCGGGCGGGGTAGTGTCGGCAACCAGATCTCCGAAAAGATGTGCGACACGAAGTGGCATTGTGCCGCCTCTCCCAACACTACCTTGGTCTTTTCGCATAAGTTGCACTTATGCGAAAATCCACCCCTTCTAAAAAAGGGGAATTGAGATCGAATGCTATAAGTTTTTTATAAAAAAAACGAGGGTTAATTAATACTTTTTAGAAAAAAATATTAATTAACCCTCGTTTATAGAAAAAATTAACTTATTGTTAGTTTATTACCAGCGGTAATGAGCAAAAGCTTTGTTTGCTTCGGCCATTTTAAATACTTCTTCTTTTTTCTTAGCGGCCCAACCTTTATTGTCGAGAGAGTCAAGAATAACAGAAAAAACTTTGTTAGAAAGTTTTCTGCCTTTAATGTTTTCGATAGAAATTTTTAGCCATTTTAAAGCAAGTGCCGAACCTCTTCTGGCAGAGACTTCTACAGGAATTTGATAGGTTGCACCGCCGATTCTTCTAGAGCGAACTTCGATTTTCGGGGTGATAACTTCTAGAGCTTCTTTAAAAATTTCGATAGAAGATCTTTTTAGCTTTTTTTCAAGATCGTCAAAAGCTTCGTATATTGCTTTTTCTACTACTGATTTTTTGCCATCGTTCATCAAGCGATTAACAAATCTAGATACTATTACTTCTTTGTATTTAGCATCTGGGAAAATTTTTCTGATTTTTGCTGCTCTTCTTCTCATAAAATTATAAGTGATTGTTTAATTATTTAGGTTTTTGAGCGCCATATTTAGAACGGGCTTGTTTACGATTTTTTACACCTTGAGTATCGAGAGAACCTCGAACAATATGATAACGAACACCAGGCAAATCTTTTACCCTTCCGCCTCTTATTGCCACAACAGAGTGCTCTTGTAAATTATGACCTTCGCCCGGAATGTAGGCGATAACTTCAAAACCATTAGTAAGTTTGATTCTAGCCACTTTTCTTAAAGCTGAGTTTGGTTTTTTAGGAGTGGTTGTGTAGACTCTGGTGCAAACACCTCTTTTTTGCGGGCAAGAATTCATAGCAGGAACTTTATTTTTTGCTGATTGCTTGACCCTTGGTTTTCTTATTAATTGATTAATTGTAGGCATATAAATAAAAAACAAAACACAGCAATTGTTTAACGACAATGCTTATGCTTTAATTAGAAACATTTTTGATTATTGTAAAGCTTAATATTATAAGGTCAAGTATTTTTTAAGATTATTATAAAAAATATTATTTTCCGATGCAGAACTTGGTAAAAATTTGATCCAACAATTCTTCGTTGGTTATTTTGCCAGTAATTGAGCCTAGTTCGTTGCTGGCGATTCTTAAATTTTCAAAAGCAATTTCGGGATAGGGTAGCAAACAAAAATCTTGCAAAGCCAACAAGGTTTTTTCAAGGGCAATTCTGTGTCTTTGATTGGTGATTAAATTATGGCAATTGGCAGGGATAATTGCTTTGATTTTGCTATGCAAAAGTTGTTTTAAATTGGTTAAATTTAAATTTTTAGCCACAGAAATTTCAATAAAATCGAGTTGTTTTTGTTGTAGCAAAGTGATTATTTTGCTTAATTTTATTGATTTTTCTTGGTCTATTTTGTTGATAACAATCAAGGTATTTTGCGATAAAAATTCGCTAGATAAATTTTTGGGTAATTTAGGATTACCAGCATCGATCACTAATATTTTGAGATCTGCTGTTTTTGCCTTTTGTAAAGCTTTGTTGATGCCAATTTTTTCGACAGCATTTTTGCTTGCTCTGATGCCCGCTGTGTCGGCAATTTTTACCATTATGTCTGCAATATGCAAATGAACTTCAATAACATCGCGAGTAGTGCCAGCATAGGGCGAAACAATGGCGATTTCGCTGTTGGCAAGACAATTGATTAAGCTAGATTTGCCAACATTTGGAGCCCCAATAATTGCTAAATTTAGACCGTCACGAATTTTTTGCCCAATTAAATTATCGTTTAAATGTTGTTGAAGAGCAGTAATTAAGTTATGCACTTGTTGATTAATGTGCTGTTGCAATTCTTGCGGTAAGTCGTCTTCTGGAAAGTCGATAATAGCGGTAAGCAATGAACTGATTTCTAGCAAATTTTGCCTCCACTGTGAGTATAAATTGCTTAAATCTCCCTGCATTTGTTGCAAAGCCTGTTTGTGTTGGGTGGCGGTTTCGCTGTTGATTAAATCAACAATTGCCTCGGCTTGTGCTAAATCTAGTTTATTATTATAAAAAGCTTGTTTTGAAAATTCACCTGGCAAAGCAAGATTTGTATCTGTTAATGCTAGCAAACAAGAAGTTATTTGTTGCAAAATAAATGCAGAAGAATGGATGCTGATTTCTGCCACATCTTCTCCGGTAAAACTATGTGGGCCAGCGAAAAATAGCACCAAAGCTTCGTCGATAAGGTTTTGATTGATAACGATTTTTTGTAAAGAAACGAGCTTAGGTTTTAGGTTTTTTTTAATGCCAAGAGCTTGCAAGCAATTGATGGTTTGTGGGCCAGATATTCTGATAACGGCAATAGCAGAAGAGTGGGTAGAAGTGATGGGGGCAAAAATGGTTTGTCTAGGGCTAGACATTGTTTAAGATAAATAAAAATTTACTAAGCAATAGCAGTTTTTACCTTTTTATTGTAAAGATGAAAAAATGATAAGAATTAACATTTAGAAAGGTTTATTTTTGCATCAAGCAAAGTGGGTTTTTTAAATGGTTAAAAAATCTTGTTTAAAAAAAAGGGGAGAAGTTTTTTCGCCCCTTTTTTATATCTTAGGCAGAAATAACATTCACAAAAGTTCTGTTTTTATGAGCGCTTTTTACGAATTTAACAATACCTTTGATTTTGGCAAAAATAGTATGATCTTTACCAATGCCAACATTTTCGCCCGGATGCCACTTGGTGCCTCTTTGACGTAGAATGATGTTGCCAGCGATCACCAATTGACCACCAAATTTTTTAACGCCGAGTCTGCGACCTGCCGAATCTCGACCATTTCGGGAACTACCGCCCGCTTTCTTTGTTGCCATAGTTGTTTAGGAATTAATTTTAGTTATTAATTGCAGTAATTTGTAATAGAGTATGATTTTGACGATGACCTCTTTTGCGACGAGAATTTTGTCTTCTTCTTTTTTTGAAAGAAATAATTTTATCGCCTTTGAATTTTTTTAGCACTTCTGCCTCAACGGAAGCCGAAGAAACATAAGGTGAGCCAAAAACTGTTTGATTATCAGAGTTGCCAATTAATAAAACATTGTTAAGAATTATTTTAGAACCAACATCGTGATCTTGCTTATCGACAATGATTTTTTGTTGAGGAGAAACTCGATATTGTTTACCTTGAATTTCAA
>RFXY01000125.1 GCA_009921385.1 Pseudomonadota bacterium | reverse complement strand
AGGGCTTTTATAGCCGTTGTGAGTGTTTATCACCCACAGTCCTGCCCAATTCGTGCTGTATCTGCCGATATCTCTGCCGCGAAGAATTGGCTTGATGATTTCGGCCGATTTAGCATCTGCCAAGCAGAGCTGATCTTTGGTTTTGCTGTCGATAATAAAAGCTTCGTTAAAGCCAGTACTTGTTCGGCTGTAAGATAATCTTTATACCCAATTTTTAATTCTATAGTTGTTTCTTTGTCAGAAAATAAAGTTAATGCCTCTGTCATGTTTTACAAAAATTCCTCCAAAACTTGAATTTCTTCTTCGGTGAGTTGATATAGGGTATAAACCATTTGGTCGATTTTGGCATCTGTTTGGTTGATTTGATTTTGCAAGGCTATCGTTTGTTGTTTTTGAGTTTCAAAATGCTCAAGACACTGCGATTTTTGAAATAGGGCAAGGCTTTTGTTTTGCTGGTTGAGAAAGCCCAAAACTCCGTCGGGTTTTTGCGAGTCAAGTTCGGTTTTTTGCTCTTTTTCGAGGTTTATTTCGGTTTCTCCCCTTTTGTAGGCATAGCCTAGCACTTCGCCAAAAATATCGTTTAAAAAATCGGCTTGGAGTTGTTCTTCGGTTTTGTGAGTGGTGGTTAGCAAATTGTGCCACCTGCTAAAAACATTGACAGCAGATGGGTTGACTGCAATTTTTGCTTCGTTAATTTTGAGATTTAATTGATGCAGGTTAAAAAGTGATGACATAGGTTTAGAGCATTTTTACAAAATATTGAGGAAAGTTTTGCCGAAACCAAATATAAGCAACTCGACAAGTGGTTTTGTTGGCAAAAACGGCAAAACAACTACTGCCACTGCCAGACATTTTTGCGGTGAGTGGTTGAAATTTGTTGAGACAAGCTAAAATTTCGGCGATTTCTGGCAATAAACTTATTGCCGATTTTTCGAGATCGTTGCCAAGGGCAAGCAAGCCCATAAAATCGAGATTTTGCAAATAGTCAACAGCAAGAGGCTGGCTGAAATTGCTGTTTTTAGCAAAAACCAAAGCGGTTGACAGGTTAATTTGCGGATTAATCAATAAAATCGGCAATTTTGGCAAGGGTTTTGCCAAGGGTTTTTCTAGTGGCACAACTTCTTCGCCTCTGCCAAAAACCAAGGCTGGCTTGCCTAGCAAAAAAAACGGCAAATCCGAGCCAAATTTTAGGCTAATTTCAAGTAATTGCGAAGTGTTAAGTTGCAAAGAAAATAATTTGTTAACTGCCAAAAGAAAAGCGGTTCCGTTGCTAGAGCCACCGCCCAAGCCCGCCCCAACGGGAATATTTTTTTGCAAAGTGATGGTTAGATTGCTATCTAGTTGAAAATTTTCTAGACAATATTGCCAAATTTTAGTGATAATGTTGTGTTGTGTTGCCGATAGCTGTTGCTGATAATTGCCAACAATGTTGAGACAAAACCGAGGGCTTTTTTGCAGATACAAAACATCATAAAGATTGATAGGCGAAAATAAAGACTGCAAATTGTGGTAGCCATCTGGCCTTTTGCCGTTAATGTGTAAAAATAAATTGATTTTGGCATAACAATTATAAGAAAAAACCATCGCTAACCAGTTATTTTGAATCTATATTTTGCTTTTAAATAAGCAACAACTTCGTTAAATTGAGCATCGGTAAGTTGGGTATTGAAAGCAATGATTTCGTAAATGTCGCCAGTGTAGCCGTTGCCAATTTTGCTGGTTGCGGTAAATGTGGTGATAAGTGAAGATGGGTCACATTTCCAAATTAACAATCTTTTATTGCCATCGACAATTGGTGGATTTAGATTGTTGGTAAAATCGCTAAAAATTTTGCCATCATTTGCATTGCTGGCATTGCTATGCACTGCAAAAATAGTGAAATAACTGTTGTTAAGATTTAACAAAGCGGGTTGGGTTAAGAATTGTGAAGATGTAAAATTTAGGGCAGGAATGTTGTTGATGAGATTGCCAGAATCTTCAATTAGTTGTGGTGCTGTCAAAGATGTGGTGGTGGCATTGTTTTTTTTAGTTTTATCTTGTTGATAATCAAACCAAGTGTTGTTGTTGTAGGATTCTTGCCCAAAAGAAGTTTCATGCCAAAAAACCAAGTTTTTGTCAAGGCTATGCACCACAGAATTGGTGGTGAGAGTTTGAGCATTGGCTATTTTTGCCTTGTCAACAAGATTTTTGCCAATAATTACCGAAGAAAGCAAAATGCCAATAACCGCCAAAACCACGGCAATTTCTATGATAGAAAATGCTCGAAGGGTTTTTTGTAAAACTGCATTTGCATTGCTGGACTTCATAAGCTCAATAAGGTTTTTTGTAAAAAATTAGCAACGGTTGTTGCCACTTTTTTTTGTGAATAATATTTGCTTATTTTATTGTCAAATGCAATAAAATCAATACTTTTTAGCAAAATAATTGAGTTGGTGAGAAAAACTTCATCGGCCCAATAAAGAGCTTGCCAATTCGCTTTAATAAAATTAACCTGATAATGTTGACAAAGCAAATCTCTGATAATTCCCAAAACTAGCCCGCAACTTGCATCTGGGCTAAAAATTTGCCCATCTTTTACCCAAAAAATATTGGCAGAACCAGTTTCGCAAATATGTTGTTGCGAATTGAGTAAAATACTATCAAAAGCTTGCTGTTTGCCGGCATCGATTTTTGCCAAAACATAAGGCAAACAGTTGCTTGACTTAAAAGGAAAGCTGCCAAATAAATCTCTAGAGCTGACAATTAATTTGATTTGTTCAGGTACTTCGCGAAATGGTAATGTTTGCATAACACTGATTGCTGTGCAGTTGGCGGTGGGTAAGTAGCCGATACTGCCAACATCTCTGCTGATTTGCATTCTTAAAATGCCGTTTTCTAGGTTGTTAAGCTTAATTAAATGCTCTGCTTGTTGTTGCAGATTATTGATATCGTAGGTGATTTCTAAATATTGTAAGGCGGTAGCCAAGCGATGCAAATGCTGTGGGAAATTGATAATTTTTTGAGCATGAATTAGGCAAGTTTCAAAAGCCCCATCGCCAAACAAAAAGCCTCTGTTTGCTATGTCGATGAAGGCTTCTTGCACCACATTTTGATTGTAATATAAAAACATTATATTTCTTGCGGAACAGGTAATTTTTTAACTTCTATTTCGGTTTCGGTGTTTTCGCTGTCGCTTATGGCTTTGAGTTTGTATTTTTTATTGGCTGTAACTTGTTGTTTATTTTCGTTTTGCAAGTTTGTTTGTTGACTATTTTTAAGAACTTGTGAGTCTTTGAGTGCAGGAGTTGTTGTTTCTGTTTGAGGTTGCTTGTTTTTGTTATCTTGCAAAGACGAAAATTTGAATTTTTTTAGTTTTCCTTCTGGCTTTTTATTTTCGGTGTTAAGATTGGTTGTTTTGCCGACGGTTTCTTTTGTAGGAGAATCGCTATTGTTTTGGGTCGGCGGGCTTTTTTGTTTAACATCTGGCAATGCACTTGGGTTACTTTGTTTTTCTTCTTGTTTAGGAGTTGTTTTGACTTCTTCTTGAGGTTTTTGTGTTTTTTCTTCTGTTGTTTTTTCTGGAGTTTTATCGAGAGCGATTTTTTGAGGTTCGTCTAGCGATTTTTTAGAAGCAGGTTCTGACAAGACTTCTTGATTGTTGACGATATTAGTTTCTTTTGCTGGTTTTTTTAAGATAAATCTTTTAAAAAAGCTAGAAGACGGTTCGCTTTTTGTTGGTAAACTGGTAGTTTCGCTAGATGTTTGTTTGGTAGTTTCGCTAGATGTTTGTT
>RFXY01000124.1 GCA_009921385.1 Pseudomonadota bacterium | reverse complement strand
ACCTTCGGGCTCTAAAAAAATTTGGTGCCTTTCTTTATTGGCAAAACGATGAATTTTATCTTCGATAGAAGGGCAATATCTAGGGCCGTTACCTGTAATATTACCGCCATACATAGCAGATTGATGTAAATTTTCGGCAATAACTTGATGGGTTTGTTGATTAGTATAGGTGATATAGCAAGGAATTTGAGGTGTGTTAATGGTTTTATTGAGATACGAAAAAGGAGTAGGAACAGCATCGCTTTCTTGTAGCTCAAGGTTACTGTAATTAATTGAAGAGGCCAAAATTCGAGCAGGAGTGCCAGTTTTAAGCCTTGCCAATGCAAAGCCACATTTTTGCAACGACACTGCCAAATCAACAGATGCCGATTCATTTTTTCGCCCGCCTTGTGTTTGAGTAGAGCCAATATGCATGACACCTCTTAAAAAAGTGCCAGTAGTAATAACCAAAGCTTGGCAGTTAATTTTAGTGCCATCTGCAATAATTATGCCTTTTATTTGTTGAGTTTCGATGATTAATTGCTGGGCTGTGGTAAAAATAATATCGAGATTTTGATATTCTTGTTGTAAAATTTCATTGACCGCCTGTTTATAAAGCTTGCGATCGGCTTGAGCTCTTGGTGAATGAACGGCAGGACCTTTTGAACTATTAAGAATGCGAAAATTGATGCCCGCCTTATCTATTGCCCTAGCCATAATACCATCTAAAGCATCTATTTCTCTAACAATTGCACCTTTGGCAACACCGCCAATAGCGGGGTTGCAAGACATTTCGCCGATATTGCTTTCTTGCTTGGTGATTAACAAGGTTTTTATCCCCATCCGCACCGAAGCACAGGCCGATTCGATGCCTGCATGCCCCCCGCCTATAACAATTACTGCATAATCGTTGTTCATGATTTTAAATTATAAGAATCAAGATCGAGATTAAAATTTTTTACCTCACCTAAAACTGCTAAAGTTGGTTGGCTGGCAAAAATTTGACTTGCCAAGTTAATAACATCAAGCTTAGTATTGTTGTTGAATTCGTTGATAAGTTCTTGATCGCTATAGATTTTGTTGTAGTCTAAAATGTCACTACCAATTCTTTGCATTCTAGAATTAGTACTTTCTTTTGCCATCGCCAAACCAGCTAAAAACTGGGTTTGCACCTTCTGCATTTCGGCATCGGTGATGTTTTGGCAAATTTTTTGTAATTCTTGCTTGGTTGCTTGCAAAAATAAATCGAGTTTTTCAATTGAGGTGCCCCCATAAATGCCAAACAAACCAGCATCAGAGTAGCAACTATTAAAAGCATAAACCGAATATGCTAAACCCAAATTTTCTCTGATCTGATAAAACAACCGCGAAGACATACCAGAACCCAAAATCATCGCCAAGATTTGTTGTGTATAAAATTGCGGACTGTGATAAGATAAACCTTCAAAACCCAAAACCAAATGCACCTGCTCGAGTTTTTTGACTTTTTTTGTTAAACCGCCAACATATTTTGGTTTTTTTGGTTTTTCAATAATGTTGCTATTTAGTTGATTAAAATATTTATTAACCCAATTGACCACTTCTTGTGTTTTTACACTGCCAGAAGCCACCACAGCCATATTTTGATAGTTGTATTGACTATTGATGTAGTTTTGAAAATGTTGCGAATTAAAGGTTTTAATGTTATTGATTTTACCTAAAATAGATCGACCAATTGGCTGTTTAGGAAAAGACTGCTCTTGAAAATAATCAAAAATGATGTCGTCGGGAGTGTCGGATGTCATGGCAACTTCTTGCAAAATAACCCCTCTTTCTTTTTCAACTTCTTGACTATCAAAAGTAGAATTTTGCAAGATATCGGCTAAAAACTGAATGGCAAACTCGGCATGCTGTTTTAAAACTTTCACATAATAAACAGTTTTCTCTCGAGAAGTATAGGCATTGATATAACCTCCAATACTTTCAAATTCTTCGGCGATTTGTTTGGCAGTTCTGGTTTTGGTGCCTTTAAAAGCCATATGCTCCAAAAAATGTGAAATGCCGTTAATAGCCAAATTTTCGTTTCTGCTACCAGTTTTAACAAACACACCAATTGCCACGGTTTGCAAATGAGAAATTTCGTCAACCGCTATTCTAAGTTGATTATTATTAGTTATGATAGGAATTTCTGACATATTTTTAGTTTTGATTAAAGGGACTGTCCTTAATAAGTTCTACCCAAGTAAGAATAGGAGTTTTGGCTGCCTGAACTTCGTTTAGCCTTCTTCTTGGAGTGTGAAGCGGATATTGATGAAACTTATTGCCATTGTCATTTTTAATTTCGTTAGCAATGTAAATCATGGTGCTAACAAAATTATCAATGGTTTGTTTGTTTTCGGTTTCGGTTGGCTCAATTAGCATCGCCCCCTGCACTACTAGCGGAAAAAATACTGTCATAGGATGAATGCCAAACTCAATCAAAGCTTTAGCAATGTCAAGAGTGCTCACACCTTGGGCTTTTTGTAGCTTATCGGTAAGCAAGCATTCGTGCATACAATAGCCATTAAACGGCACATGAAAGTGCTCTTTTAATTTAGTTAAAATATAGTTTGCCGAAATAACCGCATCTTCTGCCACTTTTTGCAAAGCATCTGCCCCGTGCGAAAGCATATAAGTAAGTGCTCTCACATGCATACCAAACTGACCGTTAAAACCTTTTACTTTGCCACAAGAATGTTTTGGTTTAGCAAAATAAAAAGTATTATTATTTTTTTCAACATGAGGTGAAGGTAAAAACTCTGCCAACTCTTTACGTACCGCAATTGGGCCAGAACCAGGGCCACCGCCACCGTGCGGAGTTGAAAAAGTTTTATGCAAGTTAAAATGCATCACATCAACCCCAATATCGGCTGGGCGAACTTTGCCAACAATGGCATTATAGTTAGCACCGTCGCAATAAAAATAACCGCCAGCTTTGTGAACTAAATCGGCAATTTCTACAATATTTTTTTCAAATTTACCACAAGTATTTGGGTTGGTAATCATAATGCCAGCAAGCTCGCTAGCATGAGTTGCCACAAGCTCTTTAAACACTGCCAAATTTACCAAACCTTCTTCATCAGAAGGAATAACCTTAATATCAAAACCACAAATGGCCGCGCTTGCAGGATTGGTGCCGTGAGCAGAATCTGGAATCAACACCACTTTTCGGTGAGATTGCCCTTTTACTTCGTGAGCTTTTTTGATAACCAACATACCCGCAAGCTCACCTTGAGCACCTGCCGCAGGGGCAAGTGAAACACCTTCTAAACCAGTGAGAGTGCCTAACCAGTGTTGTAAATTATACATCAATTCTAAAGCACCTTGCACGGTTTGCTGATTTTGTAGCGGGTGAATGTTGGCAAAACCGGGTAGTCTAGCCATTTTTTCGTTGAGGCGAGGGTTGTGTTTCATGGTGCAAGAACCGAGAGGATAAAAACCAGAATCGATAGAATAATTTTGATTCGAAAGCCTCACAAAATGTCGAATCACTTGTGGCTCGGTTACTTGTGGCAAACCAATTGATTCTCTTGTTTTTTTGCCAGTTTTGATTGCGAAATCTGGCACTTCTGGCAAATCAACACCGCATGCACCAGTGTGCGATTGAGTGATTAAAAGGGTTGTTTCGTGATTTAAGCCAGTTTGAGTGGGAATAAAATTTTGCATAATATTTTTATTTTGGTTTATAAATTTTTTTAGTTAATTTTTGTTGATTCTTGGTAAAGAGTATCGGGACAGAAATCTTGCCCACCAGGCCAAGCAATCGAGCCCATAAAAA
>RFXY01000123.1 GCA_009921385.1 Pseudomonadota bacterium | reverse complement strand
CAAAAAAATAATCGCAAGCAAAATATAAATTTAACAACGAAAAAAATACCAATAAAAAAATTGGCAAAATTGTTTTAATTGCTGGTAAAAAATTGGCAAAACCGCCAACCAGCAAGGCTCCTAGACACAAAAAAGGGCAAGTAAAAACAAGCAAATTAAGGCTAGTAAAAACTAGAAGAATAAAAAAAGAAAAAGGCTTGGCAAACATTTTAAAAAAATAATTTGAAATATTAGAGATGATATTGTAAATTCTTAAAATAAGTTTTTCAATTTTATTTTTTCATTCAATGCTAAATAATCAAAATAATCACACCAACATCAAAATCGGCAATTTTTCTATGGGCAACAATTTGCCTTTTGTGTTAATTGCGGGGCCGTGCCAAACAGAAAGCCTAGATCATTCGTTGTTGATGGCCACCAGCATTGCCGATATTTGTAAAAGTTTAGGTATTAATTTTATTTACAAATCTTCTTTTGATAAAGCGAATCGCTCTAGCATTAACGGCAAGAGGGGTTTGGGGCTAGAAAAAACCTTGTCGATTTTTGCCAAAATAAAAGAAAAAATTAACTGCCCAATTTTAACCGACATTCACAACGAAGAGCAATGCAAATTTTTGGCAAACCGCCCAGAAGTTGATGTTTTGCAAATCCCTGCTTTTTTGTGTCGACAAACCGATTTGTTGGCCGCGGCCGCTCAAACTGGTAAAATTATCAATGTAAAAAAAGGGCAGTTTTTGGCCCCGCAAGATACTTACAACATTGTTGAAAAATTTTTGCATTTTAATCACACCAAGCTAATTCTTACCGAAAGGGGGGCGAGTTTTGGTTATAACAATTTGGTTGCCGATTTTCGTAGCCTGCCAATTATGGCAAAAACTGGTTGCCCTGTGGTTTTTGATGCCACTCACTCGGTGCAACAACCAGGAGGGCTTGGCAATGCTAGTGGCGGGCAACGAGAGTTTGTCGAAGTGCTGGCAAAAGCGGCGGTGGCTGTTGGGGTGGCGGGTTTGTTTATCGAAACACATCAAGATCCCGATAATGCACCTTCTGACGGCCCTTGTATGTTAAAACTTAATAATTTGTTTGCTTTGTTAGAAAAATTACAGAAAATTGATAATATTGTCAAAAATAATTCTTGATTCTTATGTCAAAAAAAATTTTAGTCATCGACGATGACACCCGTCTACGAACCTTGCTTGGCAAGTTTTTAAGCGAAAATAATTTTGTGGTGCACTTGGCAAAAGATACCCAAGAAGCCAAACTTATTTTAGCCAGCGAAAGCTTTGATTTGCTGATTGTTGATGTGATGTTGCCCCAACAAACTGGCTTTGAATTTACTTGTGAAATCAGAAAAACTCTGCAAACTCCAATCATCATTTTAACTGCAAGGCAAGACCAAGAAGATCGTATAACCGGGCTAGAAGCGGGGGCAGACGACTATTTGCCAAAACCATTTGAACCAAAAGAATTGTTGTTAAGAATCAACAATATTTTTAAACGATTTTTTTCTACAAAACCAATACAAGATCAGCAAAATATCGTGCAGTTTGGCGAATTTAGCTTTGATTTACAGCAACTAAGGCTCAAAAAACAAGATCAGTTTTTGCATCTCACCGAAATTGAAGCAAAAACTTTAAAAATTTTTAGCGAAAATATAGGCAAACCAATTGGCAGAGAGGCTATTTCGCAACAGCTTGGCATCGATCAAAAAAGTATCGATGTTAACATTACTAGGCTGAGAAAAAAAATCGAACAACAGCCAAAAAAACCATACCATCTGCAAACCGTGCGAAATTTTGGTTATATTCTTTACACATGAGTAAAAATTTATATCTTAATCCTCAAAAACAAGAACAAGACAAGCCAGAAATCAGCATTAGGCCTTGTTATTTAAAAGATTTTTTGGGGCAAGAAAAATTAAAAGAAAATCTCTCAATTTTTTTGCAATCGGCAAAAAATCGTCAAGATGTTTTGGATCACACCTTGTTTTATGGGCCACCTGGTTTAGGCAAAACAACTCTCGCTCAAATTGTTGCCACCGAAATGGGGGTTGGTTTTAAAAGCACTTCGGGGCCAGTTTTGGCAAAATGCGGCGATTTGGCGGCGATTTTAACTAATTTGCAATTTGCCGATGTGCTTTTTATCGACGAAATTCATAGGCTAAACAAGGTGGTTGAAGAGGTTTTATATTCTGCTATGGAAGATTTTAAGCTCGACATTATGATTGGCGAAGGCCCATCGGCTCGGGCTATCAAAATTGATTTGCCAAAATTCACTTTGGTGGGGGCAACTACCCGAATTGGGGCAATCGCCAAACCGCTCAAAGATCGCTTCGGCATACCGCTGAGAATAAATTTTTATAGTTCAGAAGAATTAAAAGAAATTGTGCTAAAAGATGCCGATTTACTTAATATTAGGCTCAATGCCGATGCAGGTTTTGAAATTGCAAAACGATCTCGGGGCACACCGCGAATTGCCATTCGCTTACTAAAAAGAGTGCGAGATTTTGCTAGCCATCAACAGCAAGAAACTATAGATTTAAAAACCGCTCAATATGCTTTGCATCGCCTCGAAATCGATGCTTATGGTCTTGATGCTTCAGACAAAAGATATCTTAATTTTATTGCCAAAAATTATGCAGGCGGGCCAGTTGGGCTTGAAACCATCGCCTCTGCATTAAGTGAAGAAAAAGACAGTGTTGAAGACAGTATTGAGCCATATTTGATTCAGCAAGGTTTTATCGAAAAAACTCCGAGGGGCAGGCTTTTAACCAAGCAGGCTTGGCAAATTTTAGAATAAAAATTGTCAAAAAAATTAAAAAAAATGATTGCAAGTTTAAATGAGGTGTTTAGAATTTTAGCTTGCATTGAGGTGTAAAATTTATGGCTGGGTAGCAAAGTGGTAATGCAGGAGCCTGCAAAGCTTCTATACGCCGGTTCGATTCCGGCTCCGGCCTCCATTTTTTGCCACAAACTATCATAAATACTGGTTTGTGTTTAGCTTACGATTATTAAAAATTAGCAAACCAGCTGAGTTTTATGGCTAATGGTGAGCCTGGTTGCAAATTGTTGTTGTTGTGAGCTGTGAGTGTGTAGTTTTTGTTGAGAGCATTTTCAACATTTAATTGCAATTTTTGCTTGTCGTTTAATTGATAGTAGCCCGCCAAATCAAGTCTAGTAAAACCTTTTAATTTCAAAGTGTTGTCGGCTCCTGCAAATTGCGAGCTTTGTTTAATCAAACCCATTCCTGCACTAAATTTTTGAGTGAACTGATATTTGTTCCACATAGACCACATTTGTTGTGGCACCAAAGCAACCACGGCACCTTTTTTGGCGGTAGAAGTGCTTGCAACAATTTTGGCTTGTTGCCAAGTGTTTGCAACAATGGTTTGCCAATTTTTGCTGAGTTGACCGTTTAAAGAAAGTTCTAAGCCTTTGGTGGTGGTTTGCCCTGTGGCAATCATCAGCCCAGCATTGTTTGGGTCGTTTGCCCTAGTGTTTTGGCGATCGAGTTGATAAATTGCCGAAGTAAAATTTAGGTTTGGCTTGATGTCAAATTTTGCTCCAAGTTCGTAGTTTTGTAATTTTTCGGGTTTGAGCATTTTTGCCACCGAATCAAGGTTAGAAAATTGATCGCCCGCACTTGGTAGGTAGCTAGTAGAATAGCTGGTGTAAACAGAAAGTTCTTCTTGTGGTTTAAAGACTATGCCAAATCTTGGTGAAATTAAGTTGTCGATTCTGCTAAATTGTTTATAGCCAATTTGATTGTTAGTTTTGCTA
>RFXY01000122.1 GCA_009921385.1 Pseudomonadota bacterium | reverse complement strand
TGCCAAAAGGTGATTTGGCGATTGCAAGAAGCAAACAAACCAACATTAAACAAGGTGCAGTTGCTTATCATTGTAAAAAAAACATCAATAAAAAACCTAAATAGCTTTTTTAATATGAAATTTCTTGCTTGGTTTTTTATTTTGTTAATTGTTTTTGTAAAAACCGCACTTGCCACCGCCACAATTCAAGAAGTAAAATATTTCGCCTCACTTCGCGGCAACGAAACCAATGTGCGATCGGGCCCCGGGCATCATTATCCAATTAAATTTACTTTTCAAAATAAAAATATTCCTGTTTTGGTGGTTAGCGAATACGACAATTGGCTTGAAATACAAGATTATCAAAACGAAAAGGGTTGGATTTCGCAAGGTTTAATCACAAAAAAAAAGCACTTAATGGTAATAAATGCTACTCAAAATGTGGCGATGTATAAAAAAAACAATAGCAATTCAAAAATTTTATTTTTTCTTGAAAACTTTGTGATTGGTGAATACAAAAAATGCCAAGAAACTATTTGTTTAATTAGCATCAACAACGAAGAAGGTTGGGTTAAAAAAGAAAATCTCTATGGTTTTGACTAAAAAAATTATACAAATTTATTGCTTTATCAAACTAGTAATCAACTACATTAACGGCGATTTTGCCTATCAACAATTTTTAAAACACCACAAAGAATGTTGCAAACCAACTAAACAACAATTTTTAGCCGAAAAAAGAAAACAAAAATGGCGAAACTGCAACCGCTGTTGCTAGAAATTTTAATTAATACCATTTCAACTAATTAAAACCATACTTCTATCTAAATGCCCCATTCTTTGAGTGCAGGTAATTTAGATCGAAATAGTATAATACCATTTTTGCCGTTTAATCGCGGTTTTGCACCAAAATTTCGCCATCTTGCATTTTGATGATCAGGTTTTTTTCTTGTTGGGCGGTTTTGATGTTGGTGATTGGTTGTTTTTGTTGATTATAAATAATGGCAAAGCCTCTGTTTAGCACATTTTCATAGTGATAAGAAGTGAGTATGGCCTTGATTTTTGTTAACAAATTATGTTGTTTGTCTAGGTAAAAAGCCAGTTTTTGAGCGAGTTGTTTTTGCTGGTTATTTAATTTTTGTTGAAACTGTTCAAGACAAAGCATAATCTTGGTTTTGTCGACAGAAAGTTTGGCAAGTTGAGTGTGTTTTTGCTGTAAAATGTTAACCAATTTACTGCTGATTTGCTGTTGTAAATGTTGGGTTTGTTGTTGTAAATTGCTAAAAATATTGTCAAGATTCGGAATTTTGCAAGCATTGAGCTTGTTTTGTTGGCTAATTAAGTGGTTTTTAACAATTATTTGCTGTTTTTCGCATAAATTTTGTAAAAAACTGCATTTATCGGCTAAAAATCGGGCAAGATCGGGTAAAGATTTAGACAAAATTGCCATTTTTTGTTGCTGTTGCATTAAATAATTAGCACTTATTTGTTGCAGTCTTTGTTGTTTTACTAACAATTTTTGCTGTAAATCTGCTTTTACTGGGGTGGCAAATTCGGCCGCCGCTGTGGGAGTTGGTGCTCGTTTGTCGGCAACATAATCAAGCAAAGTAAAATCGCTTTCGTGGCCAATTGCCGAAATCACAGGAATGTCGCAAGCAAAAACCGCCCTAATTAAATTTTCGTCGTTAAAAGGCATTAGATCTTCAAAAGAGCCACCGCCTCTGGCAATAATTAACAGATCGGGCTTGTTGCAAGTGAGACTGCTAAAATATTGCACTCCCGCCAGCACTTGGTTGGCCGCTTCACTGCCCTGCACCAAGCTTGGATATAGTATAATGCTGGTTGGAAAGCGATCGGCAATGCGATTTTGCATATCTAAAATCACTGCCCCAGTTGCCGAGGTGATGATGCCAATTAGGTTTGAAAAAAACGGAATCGGTTTTTTGTGTTTGTCTTCAAACAAGCCTTCGGCGGTGAGTTTTTGTTTGAGTTTTTCTACCGAAAGCATCATCGCGCCAACCCCATCAAGCTCAATGCTATCAACATTAATCTGATATTGCGATCTACCGCCATAGGTGCTGATTTTGCCTGTTGCTCGAACTTGTAAGCCGTTTTCAAAAGCAAAATTGATTTTGTTTGCTTTGCCCTTAAAACACACTGCATTTAAAACACAATCGTTTTCTTTGAGATTGAAATAAAAATGCCCGCTACCGTGCGGTTTGTAGCCCGTAATTTCGCCCTTGATGATAACATATTCGAAAGTAGTTTCGATTTGTTTTTTGATGGCTTGCGAAAATTCGGCAACCCCATATTCTGAAATATTATGAGAAAACATAAGTTTAATGAGCAAAAATATCGGTTGTTTCAAAGCCTGCCAAATCAAGCTTGATTCTTGTTGGTAAAAATTTTAGGCATTCCACAAAATATGCGTATCGCCCTTCTCGTTTTAGCATGGCAGTGAGTTTTTGTTGAAGTTGATGCAAATACAGCACATCGTGAGCGGCATATTCTTGCTGTTTTCGTGAAATGGTTTCGTTGCCCCAATCAGAACTTTGTTGTTTTTTAGAAAGCTCCACCCCCAACAATTCTTCGCACAAACTTTTTAAGCCGTGCGATTCGGTATAGGTTCGCACTAGTTTTGAGGCAATTTTGGTGCAGTAAATATTTTGAGTTTCTACCTCCAAATAGTGTTGCAAGCAAGCCAAATCAAACCGAGCATAATGAAATATTTTTTGCACCTGTTGGTTAACAAGCAAAGCCTTGATGTTAGGGCAAGCATAGTTGTTGCCCCACTCAAACTGCACCAGGTGAGCCGAGCCGTCGCCGTTGCTAAATTGCAACACACAAAGGCGATCGCGAAAAATGTTTAAGCCCATGGTTTCGCTATCGATGGCAACCGCACTGCTGGCGGTAAAGTGATTTGGTAGATCGTTGGTGTGAAAAAAAATAGTCATAAAATTATTTGGTAAATGATAAACAATAGTTAATGTCGATGTTGTTGCTTTCTTGCCAAGTGTTGTTAAAAATATGGTAGGTAAAGCCTTGTAAATGATGCAAGTTTAAGTTAAATTTGCTGGCAATATTGGTAATTTCGGATGGTTTTAAAAATTTATGCCAGTGATGAGTGCCAATTGGCAACCACCGAAGCACATATTCTACCCCAAATTTTGCCAAAAGCAACGATTTTAAATTGCGATTGATAGTGGCAACAAACAACATTCCACCTGGTTTTAGCAAGGCAGAGCAGGCTTGCAAAAACAATTCAACATTTTCGACATGTTCAATAATTTCAAGAGCCAAAACCACATCAAATTGCAAGCCTTCTTGGGCGATTTTTTCTGCCGTTCCTTGTTGGTAATTGATGGTTAAATTGCTTTGCTTGGCATGAATTTTGGCAACTTCAATGTTGGTTGCCGAGGCATCGATCGCCAAAACTTCTGCCCCCAAAGTTGCCATCGGTTCTGCCACCAAACCACCGCCACAGCCAATGTCGATGAGGCTTAAACCTCTTAAAAACTGCTGTTGATTAGTGTTAAGCTGAAAGTGTTTTGCCAAATGTTGGCTGATAAACTGCACTCGCGCAGGGTTGAAGCGGTGCAGGGGCTTGAATTTGCCGTTTTCGTTCCACCAGTCGCTGGCCATGGCCGAAAATTTATCTACTTCGTTTTGATTGATTGTTGTCATATTTTTTTAAAATTAGTTTTATGGTATTTCCACAAATAAATACCACATTCTATGGCGATAATATTACCTGGGATCACATCACCCTCCCGCTTTACGGGAGGGTCGAAGGCGAAGCCTTCGGGGAGGGGTAAA
>RFXY01000121.1 GCA_009921385.1 Pseudomonadota bacterium | reverse complement strand
ACCTTGGTCTTTTTTTGCTATCGCAAAAAAATCCACCCCTTCTACAAAAGGGGAATTGTGCACCGAATGCTGGTTGCCGACACTACCCCGCCCTTTGATATCGTCTAGTTAACTAATGATTAACAATAAAACTAATGTTTCTGCCGCAATCTTGAATGTGTAGATGGGTGCAACGGCGATAACTGCAATAAAGATGCTGGTTGCTGTAGGTATTGATTTTGGTGTCGGAGATGTTTTTGATGCCCAAAGAAGCAAGTTGATGCATTACATAACCTGGTAGATCGAACAAAAGTTTGGCATCACAAAAAGGATCGGCAATAAAAAAATTTTCTTTGACAAAAGTTTCGCAAGAAAAATCTTCATAAAAATCTAGCGAAACTTGATAAGAATTTTGCCTAATGCAAGGCCCAATAATTGCAGAAGTGCTGGCGATTTCTGCTCCGAGTGCTTGCATTTTTTGCCATACTGCCGATAAAATATGGTTTTTGGCACCTCGATGGCCTGCATGAACCGCTGAAATAACTTGATTTTTTTCATCAAAAAGCAAAATTGGCACACAATCGGCGGTGATAACTGCTAAAACAACATTTTTTTGATTGGTAATAATGGCATCTGCTTTTGGCAAATTATGTTGATAAAGATGCAAAAAAGCTTGCGGACTATCGATAACCGCAACTTGGTTGCTGTGTGTTTGATGAAGAAAACAAATTTGTTGATAGGAAACATCAAGCTCTTGCAGTTTTTGAGTAAAAGGTTGCTGATTTTGCAAGTCTTTGGCTAAACGACAATTTTTGCCTAAAAAATCATAAGAAATCATAATATGTTATTATTGTTTAGGCAAACTATTAAAACCAGTTGGATCGAGTGGCATATTGCCTTCATTATAAGAATTGCCGATATTGGCATTGTTATTTAAGATGTTTTGTTGATTTCTTTCAAGTTGTAAAGTTGGATCTTTGGGCTGAACCGTTTTAGGAGCAAAAGGATTAAATTTTTGATTTGCCTTTAAGGTAGAAACTTTTTCTTTGCCTGTGGTGTAGGTGTTGAGATTGTAGACACAAACAATGTCTGAGCCACTTCGCAAAGTGAGTTGGGGCACAATTTTTTCGATAATATAATAATCACGATTAATACGGTAGTTGATTGGCGATTCGTAGCCTTGCGAATCAACGGCATAAATTGCAGGAAGATCGGTTCTTTTATCGGCAAATTGCATATAGGTAAAATCGCCGTCATCAAAAACTTTAGAAGGGGCGATGGATCGTTCGCCAGTATATTGATAGTTAAAGTTAAACTTCGACATATCACGAAGATCTGGCTCTTCTATGGCTTTAACTTTCGGAAATTCGACGATATTTTTGTTTTCGTCTTCTGGATAAGAAAATTTGACAATAAAAATTAAATCTTTGTCGTTGATGCCTTTGGCTTCTTTTGCCATCAGTTCGAAATGATAAATTCTTTTGGCGGTGATAACTGTCATATTGGTTTCGGAGTTTTTTTCGCCAACTGGCTTTAAAAACAAGCGATTGCCCGAGGTTTCGATGAGCCAAAGAGTTGGGTCGCCCATTGAAATGGTGGTGGCAGTTTCGCCTTTGTCGAACTCAATAATTCCTTGGTAGTTATAATGCCCGAAATAGCGGTAGGTTTCGTTTGGATTATAAATGTAGCTACGAAATTTTTTTTCTGAACCTAAATAGCGAGGCAGTTGAGTTGCTTGACTGGTGTTGATTGTAAAAGAGCAAAAAATTGATAATAAAAATATGATTCGATAAATCGAAATATGATAGTGAGACATAATTTATTTTTGTTTAATGTATTTTAGGATGGTGAAATTAAAATTTTTATCGTATTTAGTGATTGGGTTGTATTTGAATTTAACCCAATAGCGATAATTGTTGTTGATGATTTTGGTTTTTTTGAATTCATCGACGGTTTTGATGGTTTCAGAAAAGCTGACGATGGCAGAATCTGGCACTTGCGGTTTTACTTGAATGATGATTTTATTGAGTAAATTATCGATATTTTCTTTAAAACCAGATTTTTTTTCGGGGTAAAGAAATTCGATATTGGTGATGTTGATGGTTTTTTGATAATTTTGCCCAAAATAAAGCATTGGGCTGTTGGGGGTTGATTTTTCCATGACCTTTTGAAATTGAGTATAAACCTGATAGCTCGACATATTGCGAATCAGATCGGTTTTTTGATTAACTAACAACAAATTAGCAGAACCATAATCGAATTCTTCGAAATTTTTGACAAAAAAACTTAAAAAATGCTTGATGATAATTTGATCGGTGGTTAATTGTTTGTCGGTGTTGATTTTTTTAAGTGCCAATAAATTTGGCTGATATTTGCCTTTGTCGATAAAATTAACAAAAAGCGGTTGACTGATAACTATGGGTAGCTTTAAGCGATTATGCCCAGCGGGGTAGGCAACATCAAGCATCGATTTGATTAGATAAAAAATAAAACCAATGATTAAAACAATAAAAAACAACATACTGCGATCGCTCACTGGCTTGACATAACGAAACAAATACCAATCAAGAGAATCGCGAAAATAACTGCCGTTGACTACTGTTTCTTTGATGAATTTTTGATAATCAAGAGTTTCTTGCAGGTTTAAAGAAGAATCGTTGTTGTCAACAATTGGTTTGCCTGCAACTGTAATAGAAGTTTGTGGTTTTGTTTTGCTTTTATTCATCTATTTTAATGATAGATTGAGAATTGATGCTTAACACTTTTTCTTTCATTAAAGCCACTGTGTGTTTTAAGGCATCTAAATCGGTTGCTCGAAAAACCAAAGAAGTGCCACCATCAAAAGGATAACTACCCATAATTACCAAAGGAAACTGCTTTTGCAGGTTGGCAAAATCTTGGGCGATAACCGATTCGGTAAGAGAAATGGTGAGTTCGAGATTATAAATTTTGCTACCAACTTTTAAAATTGGCACCAAGCAATCAACCATAGCTTGAAATATTTTAGGAATGCCTGCCATGACAAAAACATTTTCGAGATAAAATCCGGGAGCCGAAGAAATTGGGTTGTTGAGCAATTTTGCTTTACTTGGCAATGTTGCCATTTTCATCCGGGCTTCGTTGACATTTTCTGGGCCGTAAAATTTGTATAAAATTTCTTTAGCTTCTTGATGAATGATTAGTTCATCTGAAAATGCTTTGGCGATGCATAAAGAAGTGATATCGTCGTGAGTTGGGCCAATGCCACCGCTGGTAAAAACATAGGTATATTTTTTACTTAAACTATTTACCGTGGCAATAATTTCTGCTTCAATATCGGGGATTATTCTTGTTTCTTGCAAGCTAATGCCAAGGTTGTTAAGTATTTTGGCAAGATAATTGAGATTTTTATCTTGTGTTCTGCCAGACAAAATCTCGTTGCCAATAATGATAAAACTTGCGGTTATATTGCTTAACATAATAAAAAAAATCAAGTAAAAAGAAGAAGTAAATAAAACATATTATTTACTTGATTAAAAATATCAACAAAAAAGAACAAATTTTTAATTTTTTAGTTAAAACCACACTTCGATCTGAATTAACCTTCCTGTGGAAGGGGAATTGAATATTAGTGCTGGGGGCTAAATTCCCCGCACCAAAGGAAGGGGTGGATTTTTTCATAAGCGATAGCTTATGGAAAAAGACCAAGGTAGTGTCAGCAACACACGGTAAGATCTTTTTAAAAACCATCCGCGATCGGCTACCGACACTACCCCGTCGACCTTCGGTCGCCACCCCTTCTACAAGAAGGGGAATATCCGAGAACTGCTACCGACACT
>RFXY01000013.1 GCA_009921385.1 Pseudomonadota bacterium | reverse complement strand
AGTCCCTTCACCCGCTCCATTTTTTAGAGTCCGTAGCTCAGCTGGATAGAGCAACAGCCTTCTAAGCTGTGGGTCAGGCGTTCGAACCGCCTCGGACTCACCATAAAAAACTTCTTTTTATGGTGATTTTTGTTTGCTTGCTTGCAAATTTTTTAATATTATTTCTGCTAGTTTTTTGATGTCTTTTTTTTGATGATTAACATTAAAACTAATTCTTAATCTTGCCTTGTTTTTTTCAACGGTTGGTGGCCTGATGGCGGGCACTAAAAAACCTTCTTGAGCGAGTTTTTTTGACAGTTGTAAAGCTTTTGAGCTACTACCAACAACAACAGGCACAATGCAAGAATCTAAAAATTTTATCTGCATCAATTGGCAAAAATATTGGGCTTTTTTGAGGGCTTTTTTAGCTAAATTACCTTTTTTAGCCAAATGAAAAGCTTTATGCACTCCCGCTAATATTGCAGGGGGCAGGGCGGTGGTGTAGATGGCGGTTTTGCTGTGGTTGGCAAGATAATCGATGATTGCTTTGTTGCCAACGGCATATCCGCCCAAACCGCCTAAACTTTTTGAAAAAGTGCCAAGGTGCAGGCAGTAATTTTCGGGTTCATTTGTTGACATTGGGGCTGGTTTATGATAAAGACTGTGAGCATGGTCAATAATTAGCAAACAATTAAAATTGCTGGCAAGTTGCTTTAATGTTGCCAAATCTGGGCTGTCGCCGTCCATTGAAAAAATGCTTTCGGTGATAATTAGGCAGTGGCTAAAATTTTGCCGATGTTCTTGCAATAGTTGTTGACAATGTTGTAAATTGTTGTGGGCGAATCTTTTTAGGGTTGCTTGCGAAAGTTTTGCTCCTTCGAGCAACGAATTATGAATTAATTTATCGGCAATAATTAAACTATTTTTGTTGGCTAAAGCCGAGACGGCACCCAAGCAAGCTAGATAGCCACTGCTAAAAATGAGGGCATCTTCTTGTTGATAGTGCTTGCAAAGTTGTTGTTGTAGTTGTTGATAAATAGGGTTTTTGCCGGCAACAAAAGCAGAAGATCTGCCACCTAAGCCATATTTATTGAGGGCTTGTTGGGCGGTTTTTAAAACTTGTTTATGATAGGCTAAACCAAGATAATTGTTGCAAGCAAAAGAAATTAGTTGCTGTTTTTTAGCCACAACATTATTGCTGGTAGAAAATTGATAAATCTTGGGTTGGCGAAAAAGATTTTGTTTTTTCAGCAACAAATTTTGTTGTTGATAAAAATCGAGATCGATCATTTAACTTCGATAATACCTTGAGCAGTTTTTTGATGAAAATCGCCATAAAATTTATATTCGCCAGTTTTTTGGGCAGAAACAGGAATTTTGATGGTTTTGCCGGCACCAACTAGCTTTTCTTTTTTGAGATCGTCGCTTTCAAATTCTTCGATGGTTTTGTCGAGATTTTCGATGATTAAAACAAAAGGGGTGTTGGCGGGAATGCTTATTTTGCTAGGCTCGAACTGATGATTTTTGATTTTGATGTTAAGTTCTAAATCAGCAGCTTGGGCGATTGAAGCGAAAAGTAAAAATAAAAGAGTAAAGATTTTCATAAATTTATTCGATAACTTTAGGAACGGTGAAATAATTGTATAAACTGTGATTAGTGTTGCTAAAAACATCGTCGATAGTGTTTTCTTGGTTGATTTTATCTGAATGCAGTGTTAAAATAGCATCGTGCACATTGGCAAGTGGCTCGATTTGGCTAGTGTCAAGATTATTAAGTTGAGCAACCCACGATAAAACATTGTCTATTTGTGAAGTAAAATTGCTTATTTCTGCCTCGTTAGTGGCGATTTTGGCTAAATTACAAACTTTGACAACTTGAGATTCGTTAATATTAGACATAAAATGATAGAACTAGATGCAATAAAATTTAAAACAAAACTACCAAAAAAAGCCAAAATTATGGCTCTAGATTTAGGTAGAAAAAAAATTGGCATCGCCACTACCGATGAAGATAGAATATTTGCAATGCCTAAAACCATTATTGCCAAAAAAAGCAACATAACTGATTTTAATAAAATAATTTCAATTATGCAAGAAAATAATATTTTTGCTCTTATTTGTGGTTTGCCCTTAATGCCAGATGGCAATTATGGCGAAATGGCAAATTTTGCTGTGCGATTTGCCACAAATTTTGATGCTTATTATAGCAAAAAAAATCAGTTAAATTTAGATATTTTGATGTTTGACGAAAGGCTTTCTAGTTTTTCTGCAAGAGCGGTTGTTGTTGACAAAACACAAGCCTACGACGATATTTCGGCTAGCCTAATTTTGCAAGATTTTTTAAGCCACTGTTGAATCAAAATTTGGGATGCAACATTGGTTTAAGCTACTTTTAGCAAACAAAGATAGCAAGACAAACACATCGCGGGGGCGAACGGAAAGGTGTCGTCGTTTTTGAGTTTTTGCCAAACAATGCCAAAAACAACTCCAAAAAACCCGCTCAATAAAAAAAATAAAAAGATCATTTTGCTACCAAGTAAAAAACCGCAGACAGCAAAAAATTTTAAATCGTCAATGCCTAGGCCGTTTTGACCTGCGGTGAAATAAAAAAAAGCCCACACTGCCAAGCCAAAAATCAGGTAGTAAAAAGCAGATAAACCAGAAGAAAAAAGCGAAACATCGCTAAATTTTTGCCATAATATTGCTACAAAAAATAGGGCGATAGGCAAAATATTGGGGATAAAATAATGCTCTAAATCAAAAATTATCATCATCGCAAGCAATGAAAATGCCAAAAGTAAAAACAATAGCTTTTCGCTAAAAATGTAGTTTTGTTGATAAAAAGTTGCCAAAAAGCCTATGAAAAAAAATAACTCAATCAAAGGATAACGAAGAGAAATTTGGTTGTGGCAAAAAGTGCATTTACCTTTTTGTATGAGCCAAGAAAAAACAGGAATGAGATTTTTGATTTGCAATGTTTTTAAACAATTGGTGCATTGCGATCTGGCAAAGCAAAAAGGTTGCTTGGTGATGGCACGAAAAGTAAGAAGAGTTGCTAAACTGCCAATAACCAAACCGATTACCCCAAGAAAAATAATGTTTATTGCGATTGGTAATGCATTTAATTGTAGAAAAATCATAAAATTTATCAATAAATTACAGCCGGAAACCAGCCTCCGCTAATTCCTTCGCCTTTGTTGCCAAAAAAATCTTGAAAAATATCTTCGTTGGCATTGCCCCTGAGCCCTTCTACCGTAAGTTCGCTAGCATTGCCAAATCTGAGGTTTCTATCTGATTCTGGCAATGGCCGAGAAAACAGATCTGGCAAAATCATTTCGCTTTCATCGGGTTGAATGTATTTGATAAACGAGCCTTTTGGCCCCGATTTGGCACTTACCACTTGGTGAAAACACCAGCTTCTGCCCCTAGTGTAGCCAAAATTATATTCGGTATTGTCGATCATTTTTGGATTGTAAGTGGCTTTATTTTTATATCGCATACGATAAAATAAGTTACCTCTTGCATAGGTCATGGTTGAACAGCCATCGACAAAGCCTTTTTTAAAGCTCGGAGTGCCATCGGGCACTTCAATATTGGTGCCAGAATAAAACGGGGCAGAGCAACAGTTTAACAAGAATAAAAAAAAGAAATTTAAAAATAATAATTTTAGCATAAATATTTAAAATATTAAACCTTTGGTAAAAGGAGTAAATGGGTTAATTTTGGCACGATGATAGTGATAATACATACAATAGTTAAAAGCCAGATTCCAAGATGTTCGGTATTCTTCAGAATTGGCAAATTTATAGCCATTTATTTGATTTGGTCGATAAAGGGCTTTATGAAAATGAGTGCCACCTGCCGAAATACCGCTTTCGCAACCATATTTCCAGCCTTCTTGCTGATCTTTGGTGGCATTGGCAAAGCTTTTTGGCATTCTTTTATCGGCAGCTCTTACCGCTAAAAATTTAGCATCATAACAGCCAAAAAGCAAGAAAGATAATAATACCATTTTAACTTTAAAATTAATAAATCTAACAATGTATTTTAAGTTGAAATGGTATAAGACAATAAAACTAATTTTTAGCATAATTTTAACGAATTGGATGTCTGTTGTTAAAGTATTTACCTTGTTGAAAGGTGGCAATGTAAATTTGACAATTAAGATAGCCGTTGCTCCAAGCATTTTGATAGGTTGAATTATTTTGATAAATGCCCGAGCCAAAATTTGCAGTTCTCTTTTCTTTATAAAAAATAGAAGCATTGTAAAAAGCGTTTTGTGACAAAGAAGATCGGCAACCAGCATACCAACCTGCCTTAAATTCGGGCGGGCCTTCGGGGACATAAATATTTAGCCCTGGAGGCTGAAAAAAGCCCCAATTGCCTTCTTGATGGCATTGGCAGAAAAATAATAAAAGTAAAATTATTAAATATTTTTTCATAACTATGGCACTTCCCAATCGACCATATTGGTGCAGTGATCGGAACCATCTACCATACCTTGGTTATAGTCTTGATATTTTTTTGACATAGCAAAATCTATTTGAGCGCCAAAAAAAGATGGAGCCCCTTTGTTGCTTGACTTCATGGCATTAGAACAGCCATCGCGAAAACCTTTGCCATAAGGAGTGCTGGCAGAAGGAAAATATTGTGTGCCACTAATCAAGCGAGGCCTTAAACCCCAATTCCAATCTCGTGGCATACTAGAAAAAGGCACACAAGAATGGCAAAACATCGCTAAAACTAGTATTAGATAAGTTGATATTTTTTTTAACATTTCTTGTTGTTTATGTTTAATGAAATTTTAAAATAAAAAACTTGCTTAAATTTAGCTGTTATTTTATAATTAACAATTATTTTTTAATTTTTCTCATTTTTTATGGTGTTAGAGCAAAATTTTGTTTTACTTAATACTCGAAAAATTATTGCTGTTACTGGTGAAGATAGGTTTTCTTTTTTGCAAAAATTAATCACCAATGATTTGCAATTGCTTGATAATCAACAATTAGTTTATGCTGGTTTGCTTAATTCGCAAGGCAAGTTTTTGGCAGATTTTTTTATTTGGCTTGATTATCATCATATTTTTTTAGATTGCCATCAAGATGCTGTTGAGCCTTTATTAAACAAGCTCAATTTATACAAATTAAGAGCGAAAGTTGCCATAAAAAAACTCGATAATTTGCAAGTTTTTTTCAGCAGGCAAAATCAACAAAGTTTAGGCTTTTCAGATCCTAGAAAAAGCGATTTTGGCTATAGGTTTTATTTGCAAAAAGTGCCAACCAGCCTTGTTTTGCCCGAAGTTTTTTATCATCAATATCGTATCGAGCAAAAAATTCCAGAAGGTTTCTACGATTTAGCCTTTGAAAAAGCCATTATTATTGAATACGGTTTGCAAAATTTTGCGATGATAGATTTTAGTAAGGGTTGTTATGTGGGGCAAGAAGTTATCGCTCGGGCTTTTCATTTAGGCGAAATAAGAAAGCAGGTGAAAAGTTTTTTTCTTGAAAATTTTAATGGCGATCTACAAAATTTTTTACAAGAAAAACTGCAAAATCAAGAAAAAATCTTGCTTATGCAACTAGATTTACAGCATTTTACCGCCGAAAATATTATTTTTTTATCGGCAATTGCTACAAATAATAGTTTATTTGGTCTTGCTTTAATTAAAAATAACACTCAAAATAATTTTTATTTGCTTGATAATCAACTAAATTTTATCTAAAAAATGCAAGTTTATTTACCAATTGCCGAAATTCCTGTTAATATTTTATTGATAGTTTTGCTGGGTTTAGCTACAGGCTTTTTGGCTGGCATGTTCGGTATTGGCGGTGGCTTTTTGGCAACTCCTTGTTTGATTTTTATTGGCATTCCTTCGGCGGTGGCGGTGGCAACTTCGGTTAATCAAATTATTTCTGCTTCTATTTCTGGTTTGTTTGCTCATTTAAAAAAGGGCAATGTCGACATAAAAATGGGTGCTTTTTTGGTGGTGGGCGGTATTCTTGGTTCAAGCTTGGGAGTGTTTATTTTTCAGTTGATCCAGCAAATTGGCTATGTTGATTTATTAATTAGTTTTTGCTATGTTTTGTTTCTCGGTTCTATTTCGCTTACTATGATTTCTGATAGTTTAAAAACCATTTTGCACAAAAATATTAGTTTCACTTGGCAAGAAAACGATTTAGAAAGCCAAACAACACAATCTTCGTTGCAAGTTTTTTTAAAAAAACTGCCTTACCAAGTTTATTTCGAAAAATCCAACATTCGCACCAGTTGGTTGGTGCCAATTTTTTTAAGCTTGGGTGTTGGTATTTTGGTTGCTTTTATGGGCATCGGCGGTGGTTTTTTGATGATTCCCGCTATGCTTTATATTTTAAAAATGCCGCCACAATTGGTGGTTGGCACCTCTTTGTTTCAGATTATTTTTATTGCCAGCAACACCACTTTTTTGCAGGCAATCACTAGCAATAATCTCGATTTTACTCTTTCTTTGATTATGATTATTAGCTCGGCAATTGGGGCACAATTTGGCAGTAAAGCAAGTTATCGAGTTAACCCAACCACTAGCAGATTGTGTTTGGCAATTTTAATTTTACTTATTTGTATTAAAATTTTTGCTCAACTATTTATCGAGCCAGAAAGCATCTATTCTCTTACGGTAATCAAATGAAAAAAATCTTTTTTATCACTTTGCTGTTGTTATTTTTGCCATTTTTGGCTATCGCCTCTTCTACCCCAATTATTTCGGGCATTTCTAAAAATGAAATCAAAATTGATAGCAAATTTAATGGTGAGAAAATTTTATTGTTTGGAGCAAAAAACGATTCGGGCAACATTATTGCTGTAGTGAGGGGGCCTAAACATGATTTTTTACTCAATAAAAAAGAGAAATTTTTTGGCATTTGGCACAACGGTACACAGGTTAAATTCTATGATGTGTATAGTTTTTATAATCTGTTTTCTGCTTTTTTGGGTAAAGAGTTGAATGAGCAAAATTTACTTGATTTTGAAATAGGTAAACATAATTTGCAGTTTAAAACTAGCGAAAAAACTAGCAACAACATCACTTATCGTAAATTTTTTGACATTATGGAGAAGCAAAATCTCTACTCTGCCAACACTGATAGCATTATTTTTTTAGACGATACTTTATTTAGTCTGGCTATTGATTTTCCTGCCAATATTTTAGAAGGTGTTTATAACATCGAAATTTATTTGGTCGAAAACGATTCGGTTATTTCTTTTCAATCAATTCCAATTTATGTGAATAAAGTTGGTTTAAGTTCAGACATCGCTCAATTTGCTAAAAATCAAAGAGTTTTATATGGGCTTGTTTCTATTTTTATTGCAGTTTTAATTGGTTTTTTTATTAATTATATTTTTAATCGTTTTTCTAAATAATTTCTATGGGTAGCATTGTCGTTTGTATTGATATCAATAACATTTCTGAAACTGCAATTCGCTTTGCTTGTCTTTTTGCTCAGCAACAAAAACATAAACTACATATTGCTATTGCCATTGATGGTTCTCATCAAAATTTTTTGTTTGCTAGCAGGGTAATTGGCAGTCAAAAAAGAAAACAAGTTGAAAAAAATGTTTGCGCTTTACTTGAAAAAATCTGTCAAGAGTTTGAAATAATCCCCGCCATTTCTATCAGTGAAGGCGATGTGGTATTAGAAATTTTCAAAGCCATTAAAACCGTCAACGATTGCAAGCTGGTGGTTTTTGGCAAATCGCAAAGTGTTGGCTCCGATAATAGTGTTTTGCCAAAAGTTATTCGTTATTTAGGCAACAAAATAAATTTGCCGGTGCTTATTGTTCCTAATAGCTTAGATTATAATTTTTTTCTTTAAACAATGTCTGTCAACAAAATTTATCCAGAAATAAATCAAAATCTTACCCCAGCAAGCCTTGAAAATGAGGTTTTGCAATTTTGGCAACAAGAGCAAATATTTGAAAAATCACTTGCCGTTAATAGTTTAGAAAACGACGAAGAAGATTCTGTTTCGCCTCTTCCTAGTGCTTGTGTTTTGCATGGTCATAGTAATTGCACACATAGTAGCAACGAGTTTGTTTTTTATGATGGCCCGCCCTTTGCCAATGGTTTGCCTCATTACGGGCATTTGCTTACAGGTTTTATCAAAGATTTATTTGCCAGATTTCAAACAATGCAGGGCAAAAAAGTTGAAAGAAAATTCGGCTGGGACACCCACGGCCTGCCAGTAGAAATGGAAACCGAAAAAGAACTAAGCAAACAGCATAATCAGTCAATTTCTGGGCAACTTGCCATTCAAAAATTCGGCATCGAAAAATTTAATTCTGCTTGCGAAAAATCGGTGATGAAATATGCTAACGAGTGGAAGCAATATGTTACCAGGCAAGGGCGGTTTGTTGATTTTGATAATGGTTATAAAACCATGGATCTTAACTATATGGAATCAGTCATTTGGGCTTTCAAGCAACTTTATGATAAAGGCTTGCTTTACGAAGATTTTCGAGTGGTACCATATTCTTGGGCTTGTCAAACTCCGTTGTCTAATTTTGAAACCAAAATGGATAATGCCTACCGGCAAAAAGCCAGTAAATCGACAACTATCAAATTTTTATTGCAAGATCAACCTTTTGTTGAGGGTTATAAGCACTATTTACTTGCCTGGACCACCACTCCTTGGACTTTGCCTAGCAATTTGGCTTTGGCAATTGGTGCCGAAATAGAATATGCTGTGCTAAAAAATCAAGAAGAGGTGCTAATTTTGGCATCTTCTTGTGTGGCGAAATTTGCTAAAGAATTGCAAGAATATCAATTAATTAAAACTTATTTTGGTAAAGATTTGGTTGGTTTAAAATATCAGCCACTTTTTCCATATTTTGCTAATCATCACAAAGCTTTTTTGGTGCTTTCTGCCAATTTTGTTTCTACCGAAGATGGCACAGGAGTGGTGCATATCGCCCCTGGTTTTGGTGAAGACGATCAGTTTTTATGTAAACAGCATTCAATTGCCACGGCTTGCCCAGTTGATGAAGGGGCAAAATTTAATGAGCAGGTTTTTGATTTGCCAGCTTTGTCACTAAAAAACCGCCATGTTTTTGATACTAACGACGATATCATTAAATACTTAAAATCGCAAAATTTGTGGCTGAAAACCGAGCAATATTTGCACAACTATCCACATTGTTGGCGAACCGACACTCCATTAATTTACAAAGCGGTGAGCTCGTGGTATGTGAAAGTGGTTGATTTTAAAGATAAAATGCTTGAGTTAAACCAGCAAATAAACTGGATTCCTGCTCACTTAAAAGATGGGCAGTTCGGCAATTGGCTAGCTTCTGCTCGAGATTGGTCTATCACCCGAAATCGTTTTTGGGGTTGCCCTGTGCCTGTTTGGAAAAGTAAAAGTGGTAAAATTAGGGTTTTTGGCTCAATTGCTGAGCTTGAGAAAGTTTCTGGGCAAAAAATCAACAATTTGCATCGGCCTTTTATTGATAATATCACTTTTGTTGAAAATAACGAGCAATTTACTCGAGTTGCCGATGTGCTTGATTGCTGGTTTGAAAGCGGTTCAATGCCTTTTGCTCAAGTGCATTACCCTTTTGAAAATAAAGAGTGGTTTGAAAATAACTTTCCTGCCGATTTTATCACCGAATATTTGGCACAAACTCGTGGTTGGTTTTATACTTTAATGGTGATGTCTACCGCTTTATTTGCTAAGGCTCCGTTTAAAAATGTGATTTGTCATGGCACCATTCTTGATGAAAATTCTCAAAAACTTTCAAAAAGATTAAAAAACTATGCCGATCCGCTAGAAATTTTTGATACTTATGGCTCTGATGCCATGCGGTTTTATATGATTTCACAGCCAGTTATGAGGGGGCAAGAATTAAAGATTGACAAAGATGGAAAGGCGATTAAAGAAACCTACCGTTTGGCTATTAAACCTTTTTTAAATGCTTTTAACTTTTTTTGCTTGTATGCCAATGCCGACGGCATTAAGGCAAATTTAATTAGCACTCCACGAAAATTTAGCAATATTTTAGATCAATATATTTTGGCAAAATTAAAAATCACTAACAATAAAATTGAAAAATCTTTGCAAGAATTCAACACAATTTCTGCTTGCGAAGAGTTTTTGCATTTTTTTGAAGTGCTAAATAATTGGTATATCAGAAGAAACCGCCAAAGATTTTGGCAAAACAACAATAGTCAAGAAATTGCCACAGATAAACAAAATGCCTACGATGTTCTTTATACGGTTTTGCTAACAATGGCAAAAAACTCTGCCCCGTTGTTGCCTTTTACCACCGAGTTTATTTGGCAAAAAATTAAATTATAGTTTGTTTGAAGCAAGAGGCTTTGGCCCGCCCCTTGAGTTGCTATTTTACAAGAGGTTAAAACCCCTTGTTTCATTTATTTTTTGGGGGGTTAAAAAACCCCTTTTTGATATGAGAGCAAATATTAACCTGCACCATTATCTTCTTCACTGTCTTTTTGTTTTTTGCCACCATCACCACCACCACCATTTTTCGCATTTTCTGCCATATTAAATGCATTATTCCAAGCGAAAGAAGTGGCAATTTTTTGTGCAAAATTTGCTTTACTTACAAAAGATTTGAAAGTATTTAAAGCATCTTGGCCAGATTTATCAAGAGAAGAGCCAAAGATGTAGTCAATTATTCCGGGAATTAAATCAAACATTTTTAATAACAAATAAATACCTACTACCCCTCTTAATACCGTAAAAAGAAGGAATGCCCACAGATATTATTGCAAAAGCAGAACTTTTAGAAAATTCATTAAATTGCAAAATACAAGCAAAACTCTTGCCTTTTTTGAAGTTTTCTTGTATTTCACAATTTACAGCTTCTTTACCTTGACAATGTTCGTAATTGTTAGAGCAATCTATTTTGGCTCCATCATCGGTAAATTTTGGATTGACACCTAAAATCAACAAATCAGAAGCTTGAATGAAAATAGCAATATAAACAAATAAAATAATAGGCTGTAAAGCAAAAGAAATTAATTGCATAAACCATGTGTTAAAAATATTTTGGGTTCTTTTAAACAATAAAGTTGGAAAAATAACTGGAGAAATAAAAATATAAACAACAATCGCTAAGGCACTAGTGACAAAAAGATATAGCGCCCTAATAATTACTAAAATCATCATAATCGCAAAAAAGAAAATAGAAATAGCGATTAAAAAACCATAAACCCCAGTAAACATGGTAGAGATAATCAAGCCAACAATATTGGCTGTGGAAGTGCCGGGGGTAAAAGCTAGATAATATTTTAGTTTGCAATCAAGTATATTGAATATTTGCAAATATTTAAAAGATTGATTGGTAATTATGGGTAAATTTTCAGGTCTACACATATCTCCTTCTGCGCTAGTATATTGAAAAAACTTAGCTATCAATTCTGGAAAAGAGCCGTAAATTGCATCAAAAAACATAGTTTTCCAAGCATCGCCCAAGGCAAAATAAGCTACTATGCCAATTTTAAAGATTAATAAAATTATTTCTTTTCTTTTTGACATGCCAATAACATCGCCAGGAGCCATCAACATTTTTAATGGCATATTGCAAATTATTTTGAATATTGGTAAAAATATTTTGCCCATCGCTTTGTCCTTTTTCATATTCTTTCAGTATGCTACCGTTTATGCAGGCTTCGCCGTTGGTTGTTTCGCCACTTTTGCATAAAGTGTGACCGTTTTTATTGGCAAAAATATTGCCAAAAGTTTCGTAAAAACACTGAGCAACTGGGGCACTTAAATTAATTTCGTTGCCAAGTATTTGTGTTTGCTGAGCTTGATCTCCATTTACACCTTTAAAATTAAGGCAGGCATATGAAAAATAACGATTGATTTTTCTGTCGCGTATGGTGTAGGCAACATCAGAAGCAATGGTGCAATGGTTGTAATATTGACATTGGTTAATTAATCGAGAAGAGTTTTCTTTTGGCATGCAATTTTCTTCATTTTGAGTTTGACTATTTTTGCAAGGTAAATCTTCTGCCAACAGGGCATTTTCATTTTCTGATGGGCTAGATAAATCTTGGTTTTCTGTAGAAATAAATGTATCTTTTAGTGTTTTGAAAGATTTTTCTAAATCTCGAACACTTTGTTGTTTTTTGGGATAAGTTGTGCCACCCGCTACAGAAAAATTATAAGGGCATAGGCTGTGGCTTTCGGCACACAAAACCCTGCCTTCTTCTCGCTCTTTTGTCATAAATTCAACAAGCCCAACTCCAGCCAGATCAAAACGACAAGTGGTGCCCTTTTTGCAAAATACAAAACGGCGATTTGTTTGATCGTTACCTGATTCAACATCTTCTAGGCAAATATAATTTTTGGCAAGGCTTTCGCAACATTTTTGTTCGTCACCTTGATATTGACCGCAATTAAAATTACCAGCATCGAGCCCTCTTAAATAAAAAGGCTTCATGTCTCCTAAGACATCGCCACTGTCGCCTTTTGTTTTGCAATCATTATTATCAGTGATGTTTTTTCTAATATAATCGCTATTCTTATTGTCTTGACCTATGACATCATTTATTTTAAAATATCTGCCAGAATTATTTAGTTCATCTGCTTCTTTATCTGTTTTTGAATTTTTTGTTGCTAAG
>RFXY01000120.1 GCA_009921385.1 Pseudomonadota bacterium | reverse complement strand
AGTTTTTAGAATCTAATTTTCTTACCCCTAGTTTAATTGGCAAAAAAGTTGAGCTTCACCCTTTGTGGATCATCTTTGGTATTTTCTTTTTTGGCGCCTTATTTGGCTTTCTTGGTGTCTTTTTATCGGTTCCCCTTACCGCAATTTCTTCGGTTCTCATTAGATATTTTTTCAACAAACAATGGAAAAATATCAAAACTTAAATCTTTAATCTATGTTTATTCAAACTTCGCAAACACCCAACCCCGCCACTCTAAAATTTATAGTCGAAGATGGTGATTTAGTTTTAGAAAACGGCTCACTTGACATCAAAAATCAACAACAAGCAGCCAAAATATCGCCTCTGGCTTTGCAAATATTTGCTCTAGGCAATGTAGAAGCGGTTTTTTTAGGGCGAGATTTTATTACAGTTACCAAAAATAATCAAACCGATTGGCAATCTTTAAAACTCGAAGTGCAAGCAGTGTTGATGGATTTTTTTCTTACTAAAAAACCAATTTTATATCACCCAATCACCAACAACAACCAAACATCAAACAATCAAAACAACGATCCTATCGTTGCCCAAATTATCGAGTTAATCGAAATAAAAGTTCGACCAGCGGTGGCAATGGACGGTGGCGACATTGTTTTTCATTCTTTTGAAAACGGCATCGTTAAACTGGTGCTAAAAGGCTCGTGCTCTGGTTGCCCCAGCTCTACCATCACTCTTAAAAACGGCATCGAAAATATGCTAAAACACTACATTCCCGAGGTTGAGGCGGTTGAGCAAGTTGAAGAAGATTAGATTATAAAGCAATTATGCCACATTATTATTTTTTGGTTGTTATAAATTAATCGATCATTTTGATAAAAGCACCATTACTTTGATGAGGTTTTTATTGCCACTGCCTTTTGCCGTTGTTTATTTAACAATATTTCACCATCTATTAGATTTAAAATTTTTATTACTCTCGGCAACTCTTTCTTTATTGCAAATAAGCGGAGGGATATGTATTTTAAAAAGCTTTTCCAAGCAAAACTTTGCCAATAGTATGGCTTTAGCCCACACCGAATTATTATTTGCCGTTTTGCTTGGAATTTGTTTTTTTCAGCAAAATATTATACCATTTCCACTCTGTAATGTATTATTTATGATTCGTCTTTTGTTCTAAAATTTAAGTAAAGAAACTCTTGCATCCCAAATTTGTTTTAATTTTTTGCTTGCAAAATTAAACAAGATAAGCAAAAATTGAGTTTTTGTTATTCTTTTTTGGGTGGTTAGCTCAGTTGGTTAGAGTGTTACGTTGACATCGTAAAGGTCGGAAGTTCGAGTCTTCTACCACCCACCATTTTTTATGTCCAATTCCAGCAATAAATATAATTTTTTTGATCGAAGAAATTTAAATTTTCTTAAATCTTGGTGGCTAGATATAGACAAAACCAACTTTACTATTGTGGTTGTTTTAATTGCTCTAGGTCTAATTTTTACAACCACTTCTAGCCCTGTGGTGGCAAAAAAAATCGAAGTCGATCGCTTATTTTTTATCAAAAAACAAATAGTTTTTGCTTGCCTATCTTTGTTGCTAGTCATAGTCATTTCTTTTTTGCAACAAGAGCAAATCAAGTTATTGGCCATTGTTGGCGTTTGCTGTTCTTTGGTTTTATTGTTGCTGGCTTTATTGGTTGGCTCAAAAATAAAAGGGGCAACTCGCTGGCTCAATTTTGCTGGCCTCAATTTGCAACCATCCGAATTTGCTAAAACTTTTTTTATCATTTTTCATGCCTATTGTTTTGCTAAACTAAGCTACTACAAGCCAAAAATACAATATTTTATTTCTTTTTTATTGCTGGCCACTTTTGTTTGCTTGCTTTATTTACAGCCCGATTTTGGTATGATTATTTCTTTTGTGGCAATTTGGGCAACTCAACTTTTTTTATACGGCATTCCGCTTTTCTTTGTGTTTTCGCTGTTTATTTTGTTTATTTTGGGCTCAATTGTTATTTATCTCACCTTGCCCCATGTTGAAGATCGCATAAATCGTTTTCTTGATGCCGACCAAAAAAATTATCAAGTCGAAAGATCGCTCGATGCCTTTGCCAACGGCTCTTTTTTTGGCAAAGGCATCGGCAACGGAGTGGTTAAAAAATTTGTGCCAGATGTTCATACCGATTTTATTTTTGCTTCAATTGCCGAAGAGTTTGGTATTTTATTTTGTATTTTTATTATCTTGTTATTTATCTACTTAATTGCTAGAATAGTCTACAAAGCTTTAAACGAAAAAGATTATTTCATTTATCTTTCGTTGTGCGGGCTGATGATTCAATTCACCATGCAAGTAATGGTTAATGTTGGAGTAAGTTTGGGGCTTTTTCCAACCAAGGGTATGACCTTGCCTTTCATTAGCTATGGCGGTTCTTCTATGCTTGCCACAGGCATTGCCTTTGGGCTGATTTTGGCTTTTACCAAAAAAAAATATCATATTAAAAAAAGCAATAAAACTCTATGTTAAGTTAAAAAATGTTAAATATTATTCAAATTATTGCTCTGGCAATCAAAAAAAATCAAGATAATTTGATTAATTTTTTTGCCCAACAATTTAAAACAAATTCTGCTATTTTTTATAGCTCTCTTGATGTTAGAAGATCAGATTTTAAAATAGCTCCCGTTGATGCTAATTGCTTTCCTGCTGGTTTTAACAATTTAAGCAAACAAGGTTTTGTTGAGGCAAAAAAAGTGCTCGATGTTTTTTTTAAACAACAGCGATTTGATAAAATTTTAATTATCACCGAAAATCATTCAAGAAATCTACATTATTTCGAAAATTTAGCAGTTTTACAACACCTGCTCGCCGATTATGGCAAAGTTTTTTTGGGAAATTGGCAACTAGACAAAAAACAAGAATTTTCCATAAATTTATCTAACATCAATTTAACAACCAACCTAGAAATTTGGCCATTGTCAAGAGTTGATAATTTATTAACAATTTCCGCCCTCGATTTTACACCAAACCTGATTGTCCTTAACAACGATCTCACCGCTGGTCTACCTCAAATTTTTAGCGATCTAAGCCAACCAATCGTTCCTAGCACCAAGCTTGGCTGGTATCAAAGAAGCAAAAATAGGCATTTCACTTGTTACAATCAATTAGCCAAGCAAGTGGCAGAATTGTTAAATCTTGATGCTTGGTTGTTTTCTACTTATCACGATTTTGCCGAAAACATTGATTTTAAACACAAAATAGGGTTAGAAATCTTAGCAGAAAAAGCTCAAAATTTACTTAATCAAACCAAACAAAAATATGCACAATATAACATTAAACAACAACCCTATTGTTATCTAAAAGCCGATAACGGCACCTACGGTATGGCGGTTTGGCCGGTGTTTGAAGCAGAAGAAATTTTACATATCAATAAAAAAGACAGAAATAAAATGCATATGCTAAAAAACTCAATCGAAAATCATAGCATCATTTTGCAAGAAGGGGTTTCCACCGTCGATTTTGTTGATTCGGCTCCCAGTGAAATGATGTTATATTTAATGTTTGGGCAAATTGTTGATAGTTTTTTAAGAGTAAATAAAACTCGCAATGCCAACAATAGCTTAAATGCCGTGGGGGCAGAATTTTTACCACTTTCGCAATTACCACAACAGCATTTTTTACAGCAAAATTATAGCGATTTAGTTTTGGTGCAACAATTAATTGCACAAATTTCTAGCTTGGCAATTGCTTATGAATAAAAATTTATTGTATTTTAAAACAAAAAATCTTATATTTTTGCTAAGTTACCCTTTTTACAAAAAACAACAATTTAATTATGA
>RFXY01000119.1 GCA_009921385.1 Pseudomonadota bacterium | reverse complement strand
CTCTTGCAAATTCTTCTAGTTGCAAGCATAATTGAGAGATTCTGCCAAGATCATCAACACTAGTAGGCTGGACTGGTCGTTGATCAAAATGGAGATCAGAAACATTAACAGGCCGACCAACAAAATCAGGAACGGGAGGATTTGCAATATTATTGCGACGAAAAACATTGTAAACGACATTATCAATAATAATAACAGAAACACCAACACCGCCACCACCGCCAATAAAAGCACAAACAACAGAAAGAGCAAAAAAATTATTAGAACGATCAGAGTTAAAAACAACAACAGCACTACCAATTCCAGCAATTCCAGCAACTATACCAATTCCACCAATTCTACTAATTCTATCAACAAAAGCAATACCAGCATTAATTAAACGACGATTTGGCATAAAAAATAAAAATCAGATTATAAGAAAATTTTAACCTCATTTTTTAATGCAATACTATTTTACTTCGAAATCAAAAGAAAATTTATTAACACAATTTAACAAAAAGTCTTGCTCTGGCTTAGTAAGATGAGGCGAGGTATGCTGCCAAACTGTTTGATGATAATCTTTAAGCCATTTTTTTTCTGGGTAGGTAAGCATTTTGCTATCAACTAAATTATAGTCAAAAGGAGCTAATGAAAGAGTTTCAAAACATAAAAAATTATAGTTATATTCTTTCACTAACAATAAATTTTCTAGTCTAATGCCATATTTATCGGGCAAATAAACCCCTGGTTCATTAGAAAGTATCATATTTGGTAATAAAATATGTTGATTATTTTTACCGATACCGCAACCATCTTCGTGCACACCCAAAAAACTACCAACCCCATGCCCAGTAGAGTGAGCATAATCAAGCCCAAATTGCCATAAATAATAACGAGCCAAACTGTCAAGTTGATATCCCTTGGTGCCTTTAGGAAATTTTGCTCTTGCCACTGCCAAATGCCCTTTTAAAACCAAAGTGTAGTGTAAAATCATATCAGCAGAAGGCTTACCAATAGCTATTGTTCTGGTGATGTCGGTGGTGCCATAAAAATCGTTTCCCAAATATTGAGATCCAGAATCAATTAAAAAAACAGAACCTTCATTTAAAATTAAATCACTTGCAGGTGTGCATTGATAGTGAATGATGGCTCCGTTACTTGCATAACCAGCAATAGTATTAAAACTTTCGTAAAAAAAATCAGCAGATTGTCGATGCAAAAACTCGAGATGCTGTTGAGCTTTTGATTCGGTATTAAATTGTTTTGTTTTATGTTGATATTGTAGCCAATAAAAAAACTTAACAAGAGCAATGGCGTCAAGCCTGGTAGATTGATATGCCCCAGTTATTTCGCGTAGATTTTTGATTGCTTTTTGTTGAGTAACGGGGCAAGATTGTTTATAGACAAACAAATTATTTTCAAGTAAAGTGTTGTAAATATAGCAATTAGTAGTGGTGAAATCGGTATAAATTTGATTTTGTATTGGATGAAAATTGCTAAAAAAATTTTCAATTTGATAAAGCGGTAATAATTCGATAAAATTTTTTGCTAAATTTAGATTTTTGGTGTTTTCGATATTAGCAAAAAGAGTGATTTTATTATTTGGATGCAAAATTGCCAAAGAAAAGAAAATTGGTGTTTGTAATAAATCTCGACCTCTTAAATTAAGTAACCAACAAATATTTTCAGAATTAGTAAGGAGAAAAGTTTTTTTTGGGTGAGCAGAAGTAATTTTTTGTCTTTTTTCAAAAGAACTAGCACCGCAAATTTCATCTGAACACAAAAAAGCAGTTGAAACATCTTGATTAGACCAAAAATATTCAAGCGGATCGAGATCTAATCGGTTAACTAACACGATATTTTGATTTATTTCATTATATTTTTGCCAATCAGCAATATTGATTAAGCTATCGATAAAAGCAATTTTTTGTGTTGATTTAGTATTATTGCTAAGCCAAGTAAAAACCGATTGAGAAGTAATGTCGATAATAGAAAAAAGTGAAGCACTAATTTGATATTTTGCTTGTAATAAATATCGACCATCGGTAAAAAAATAACTTTTTTCTTTACCAAAAATAACTGTGGCATTTGAACCAGTAAAACCAGTAATTTGCTTAATAAACTGCTGTTTTTCTGGCAGGTATTCGCTAAAAAATTGATTGGTATTGCTAATAATTAAAAAATCAATCTTTTTATTAGATAAAAATTGTTGAATATCAAAAATATTAAGCATTTATCTTTTAAACATATTAAGCATTTTATGGGTAACTAAAAACCCTCCAAAAATATTAATTGCCGAAATAATGATAGCAAAAAAACTAATAATGGCAATTAAATTTATTTCTTTACAATTACCAAGAGCAATCATAGCACCAATAATGATAACTCCAGAAATGGCATTAGTAACCGACATAAGAGCGGTGTGTAGAGCGGGAGTAACCTTCCAGACCACAAAATAACCAATAAAACACGAAAGAACAAATAAAGCAAAAGAAAAAATAAAAGCATCTTGCCCGTATTGAGCCGACATTGATTCAAGACTAATAACCTTAGAAATCAAAAGATCTGAATTTTTTTTGATAGAATCGGTAAGAGAGATAATATCTTGAATTGTGGCTTGCGACATAAATCATGAAGAATTAAATTTTGATAAAATAAAGTTTTATTTTACCAAAAAAAAATTTCTTGTCAATGAAATTAAAATGTTTAGATAAAAAAATTGTTTAATTTTGATTAATAATTTTGCAACAATTTTTCACTAAATCTCTCACTTGCAAAATAAAAGAAGCCCTTTCGGCAACCGAAAGAAAACCGCCAGCATCAAGTAAATTAAGGTTGTGACTAGCTTTTAAAGCCTGTTCATAGGCTGGAACAACAAGATTTTTGCTTATCAAAAATTGCGACTGCTCTTTTGCTTGCCAAAAATTATTAAACAAGTGCTCTTTATTTGCAAACTGCAAAATAGCAGAAGAATTTTCTATTTCGGATTGCAAAAAGAGATCGGCATACGATATTTTTTCATTGTTACTGTTGAGATTATAACAAATATCAAAAATAGAATCAACACCTTGTAAATGCATTGCTATTCGCTCTAAACCATAAGTTATTTCACCGGCAATTAGCTTGCATTCTACACCGCCAACTTGTTTCATATAGGTGAACTGACTAATTTCCATACCATTAAACCACACTTCCCAACCCAAACCAGAAGCACCGACCGAAGGGTTTTCCCAATCATCTTCAACAAAACGAATGTCGTTTTGTTTAGTGTGTAAACCAATGACATCAAGACTCTCAAGATATAATTTTTGTAAATTTTCGGGAGCTGGTTTAATAAAAACTTGAAATTGAAAATAGTGGCTTAGTCTGTTAGGATTTTTGGCATATCTCGCATCGGTTGGCCTGCGACAAGGCTGAACATAGGCAACTTGCCAAGTTTTATCTCCCAAGGCTCTAAGAACAGTTGCAGGATGCAATGTGCCAGCACCAACCTCAAGATCAAGGGGCTGTAAAATAGAACAGCCCTTACTTGCCCAAAAGTTTTGTAAAGTAAAAATGAGTTGCTGAAATGTTATAATACTCATTTTTTAGGCTTTATTAAGCAACAATTTCGTAAGAAGCAAAAAAGAAGGTGATTTCATTTTTAGCATTTTCTAAGCTGTCAGAACCATGAACAGAATTTGCTTCGATAGAAAGAGAAAACTCTTTGCGTATAGTGCCAGTATTGGCATTGGCAGGATTGGTTGCCCCCATAATTTCACGGTTTTTAGCAACAGCATTTTCGCCTTTTAGAACCTGCACCACAACTGGACCAGAAATCATAAAAGAAAC